>JAFPCE010000125.1 GCA_017390245.1 Selenomonadaceae bacterium | reverse complement strand
TGTATTTATGGTTGGAGTTGGAGAGTGTTTCTAATTCCAGCACATCCCGGCGGGCTTCTGCCTCAGCCTCCTCAGCATCACGGCACTGCTCCTTCAGCTGATCCAGCTCCTCACTGACAGCATCAAATTCATCCCGTGCTTCATCTGCCTGCTCCTGCAGCTCATCCCTGCGGGCCCAGTAAGCATCTATCCTGTCCTGTGCCTCGGCAGCAGCATCATCATTGCTGCTAGTACTATCTGCTGCACCGCTTTCCAGCTCTGCCAGACGGCGTTCTATCTCTGGCAGATGGCTGTTATCATAGCCAGCCTCCCGCCAGGCCTGTTCTATCCACTGAGCCCGCTGTATATCTGAACTAGACCTGCCACTGCTGCCTGCAGATGCTGCTCCTGCCGGCGCGTTATAGGAATAAGCATCCAGCACATCCACTTTATGCTGCAGCTCAGCCTGAGCCTCATACCAAACAGGCAGATAATCTGCCACTGCCTGCTGACTGGCTATAGCCTGGGCAGTTAGCTCCTTACGCAATTTCTTTGCAGCTTCCAGGGCCTTTTTGTTTTCCTCTGCCTGAGCCTCAGCTGCCGCTAAATTTTCCTGAGCCTGCTGCAGATTTTCTACAGACTCCTGCAATGCCTGCCGTGCCTCCTGCAGATTAACCTTAGCCTGCTCTGCCTGCTGGGCAGTTTCTGCCACATAGGCCTTGGCCATATCCAGGGCCCGGATGTTTTCTATATGGCCAGCCATGACAGCAAAATCACTTTCTACATCCTGCAGCACAGTCAGTGAGCTGGCAGACCCTGCCAAAGGAACAGCAGCCACCAAACCACTATAAATAGCAGCACCTAAGCATTTTATATATTTACAATCCGACTTTTTCTGCCGTAGTATTAATTTTCTTTTTTTACGCCGTGATAATCGCAAAATCTTCACCACCGTAATTTAACAGACAATATCTGCCAACACCACTTATTTAAACCTTATTTATACAACATCCTGGCCAGCTTACTGAAAATCCAGTCTGGCGCTTCAAAAAACACTGGCCTGCCACAAAAGACAAAATAATTTATCCTCTGGCAGAAATACTGCAGTCTGGCCACTGCCACTGTTGCAGCCACCATAGCTGACAAAAAGAAGCTAAAGCCATAGCTTACTTCGCCTATAATATAGCCAAGAGCACCAAAAATAATATTTGCGGCTAAAAAGCTGCCAGCAATTACGAGTGCCCCCCGCTGATCCTCTAGATATAGCAGCAGCGTATATCCCACCTGCAGCACTGCATTAAAGAATGCCCCCAGCACCAGCAGTCTGTAGATATTCACACCTTCATAGCCCACACTGCCCAAGGACAGCAGATAACCACCAGCTGCCAGGAACATCAAGCTGAACACCAGCTGGAACTCCATAATATTCTTAAATTCATTCCAGAGAGTATGCAGTAAATCCTTCCTGGAATCTTCTATATCCTGAAAGGTCCCCTTCTGGGTAACATAGGTAAAATAAATAGCATACTGCTCATAAAAATTCAGCTCCATAGAAACCACAAACATAATCATGGATGGCAAAATCGAGAGAAATGCATAGAAGGTAATAATATCATAACGTGGTGCAAATAAATAGCCCTCTACCACCTGTCCCCATGGCCCTATCCACACGAAAAAGTTGGCAGTATAAAGAGCCAGTGTATAACAAAATGCTACCAGAAACAGCTTGTAATGCATCTCAAAGTATGGCAGAAACTCAAAATTAAGGCCGCTGCCACCATAGCCAAAATACCTGACTATCTGAATCATAAAAGCCGCGGCAATGCAGCCAGTGCCTATGCTCATAGCTGCCATAGCGCAAAATACAGGCTCCAGCAGTCCCAGGTGCAGATTTGCCCAGGCTAAAAGCAAACTGACAGCAATACCGCCAGTATAACTTAGAAATATAGCCTTATAATCCTTTAAGGCTGTGAGATACACACCCTGCAGCCACACAGCAATCATGTCCATAAAAAATACATAGGTAGCCAGCTTCACTTCCACAGACAGAGGCTTATTCCAGTAAAACGCAGCTGCCAGCACAGCACCTATCAGCTGCACCATAAATATAATGCCATAACAGGAGCCAGATACATTATCATACTCTCCCTCATAAAGCTTATCTGCCAGATAACGGGTAATCACCATGCCAAACCCACAGGTTAAAAGCTGGGAAAATACGAAAGGATAAACCACAGAAACAGTATACAGCTGCCCTGCTTCTCCGCTGATGCCATAATTCATAAACAAAAGCTGTATCAAAAGCACCATAGCCGTAAGCAAGGCAAAAGGACCTGCAGTAATAATAGCAGAATACCCATAAGCCATCACCTGGCCTGTCAGGGTACGCCTGTTAAAAAGCTTTTTCAGTTCAAAGCCAACACCAGCCATCTGCTATTTCACCTCTGCTTCCATTTTAGCATATATATCACGATATTCATTAATAAACTTCTCAAAGGTATAGCCCGCCTTGGCCCGCTTATACCCAATATTGCCCATGCGCCTTCTCAGGTCAAAATCCTTGCCCAGGCGAATGATTTCCCTGGCCATCTGCTGATAATCCATAGGTGATGTCACAGCACCAGCCATTCCCAGATTATCACCTTCAGTACCATAAATCAGCTCACGGCAGCAGCCAACATTAGTAGTAACAAAAGGCCTGTGCGCTGCCATGCCCTCCAGCACCGCCAGAGGCTGCCCTTCACTGATGCTGGAAAGCACCATTATATCCAGTTTTCCCATATATTCTGCCACATCTACTGAACCAGTAAATTCCACGTTTTTCAGCTTCAATGTCTCCACTGTCTGCAGGCACATGGCGTAATACTCAGCATCCTCATCATAAGGACCAATAACCTTCAGCTGGGCATCTGGAAACTCCTGCTGCACCAGCAGAAATGCTCTCAGCATGGTAATGATATCCTTAATAGGCACTACCCGCACTACTCCGCCTATAACCAGCGGACCATCGTGCTGCTGCAGCTCGCCTATATGACTAAACCGCTCCATGCGGATACCATTGGGAATAATCTGTATTTTATCTGGGTCGCACCCCAGCTCCTGCTCAATGATGGCATTCTGCTCAAAAAGGGTCATAACCTTGGTGGCAGAGGCGTATGCCATTTTCGCAATATTGTAAAAATACCTGATCCAGACAGATTTAAAATCTCCCTTAGCCCAGCCGCACTTGACGATTTCTGTCTCACGTTCACGGGAATAGATACCATGCTCCGTAATTAAAAATGGCTTTTTCTTTATCTTGGATGCAAAGCTGCCAATAATGCCACAGTAGCCTGTAGCCACGCTGTGATATACATCAGCCTCAGGCAATGGCTGATATAGCATATAAAACAGAGGCAGCAGCATGGACCGCATAGTCCAGAAGAAATCAGTAAAGGGCAGATAACTGTATTTATCAACATAAACCCTCTGAATAATATCAAAGAAATCACTGCTCATAAAAATAGACAGCGGATTAATTCCCTGCTTATTTCTGCCCCTGAGCCAGTTTGCCTTGTTATTTCCACCATACCCAAAGATTTTCACCATGGCCTCTACATCTATAGGCTTTTCCCCTACTACCAGGTCATAAATACATTGACGCTCTGCCTGGGAGAGAATATTTTCCTCCATGGACGGCGACTTGCAGCTTAAAATTTCATCCAGAAACACTTCCTGGATGCCTGCCATATTCTTAGGGAATTTGTATTTAAATTTTCCTTTATCACGGCTGTCTGCCCCTAAAGCATAGATGAAAAATTCATACTGGGGAAAGCCCTCCATCAGCATCTGCACCCAGGAGGATACACCGCCTACTACATAGGGATAACAGCCCTCTGCCAATAAACAAATCCGCATAGTACAATTACCTTTACCAATTTATTTTGCACTCTGAACTATCTATCTTAATAATATATGCATTCTCCTGTATTTTAGAGAATGACCCGCCTTCAATGGCTTTAATTTCCTTCTGAGACCTCAGCACAAAGGTTAATGGATGCTGTGGACTAAAATTCCAACTGTGGACAGTAATGCCATCAGAGCTGCGCTCCAGCCGGTAATCAAAAGCAAAATACTGCTGCATGATATCTGCTGCCTCAGATGCCGTAGCTGGCTCAAGCCATGGAAAACGGCTATTTAAATTACCCAGCAGTTTTTCCATGCCCTGCTTCATTCTTGCCCAGGTAAGATCCTTGCTTTCCTCATAGAAAATTTCATCAGGATGTACAAAATGAGAAAACACGCCATTATAGTTTAATACATTGTAGGTCTCCCAGATTTCCTCGTCAGATGGATCATAGCCTGAAGATACCCGGGGTATCTCACAAGTGCCATCTTCATTTATCTGGAAATTCTGGAAATATTCCTTCGCTGTTGCCAGGCCATTATATAAAGATGCATACACCTTCAGCTCTGGAAAAACATTCTTAATA
>JAFPCE010000124.1 GCA_017390245.1 Selenomonadaceae bacterium | reverse complement strand
TCCTGCACTCACAAACGGTTGGCAATACATATGCATATACTTTGTAACTAATCCGTTTCCGTGATTAATTACAACCCAATATCCCGCAGAACTGCTATATCCTGCAATTACAACTGTTCCAGCCGCTGCTGCATAAATCGGTGTACCTGCTGCTGCCGCATAAATTGGCAGGCCGTACTCGCCGCCAATATCCAGACCGCTGTGGTATCTGGATGTACCAAAAATAGGATGGACACGCCAGCCAAATTCAGAGGTAATAGGTCCGTTTAATGGCCATACCATAGCACCAGAACCTGATACAGGACCAGAACCACCACTGGAGCTGCTGCGAATCATGTTGGCAATCTGCCTGGATGCTGCCATGATTTCCTCATAAGCCTGCTCAGAGGTTTCTTTATCATAAATAGCCTGATCTAACAGCACCTGCTGCTGGGCCTTTTTATCCTCCAAAATATCCTTTTTGTCCTCTGCATCCTGTACCAGAACCTCAGCCTCTTCCTTGTCCTTGTCCAGCTGTGCCCTGGCAGTCATAACAGTTTCCCGCTCGCTTTTTACCTGCATGATTAAATCATAGTCATGCTTAATAATGCGCTTTAAAATATCCATGCGGGTCATAAAATCAGAAAAATCCTTGGCGCCGAAAAGCACATCAACGTAGCTAATCTGGCCATTGATATAAATATCACGGACTCTCTGCTGCAGTTTTTTATTTTTAACCTTCAGGTCCTTCTCTGTTTTTTCCAACAGCTCAGTATTGGAATCAATCTGGGCATTAACTGCATCCAGCTTGTCCTTAACCTCGTTGTAGGCATTGGTGGCTGTATCCACGTCCTCCTGCAAAATACGCATTTTCTCAGAGAGGCTTTCCACCTTGGCAGCAGCTTTATTGGTGATTTCCTGCTGCTCCTCTGCCTGCCGCTGCAGCTCACTGTATTGATCCTCCAGATCGCTGGCCCAGACAGTGCCAATGCTGAGAGATGCACTTATAAGCAGGGCTGCCGTTACCTTAGCTGCCTTGGGAAGCCCTGCAGAATGTAACAAACTAATCTTCATTCTTCTGACTCCTCAGACCTTCAGGAAACGCTTCAATGACAAAGCGCTGCCAGTAGCACCAATAATCATGCCGCTGATAATTACCAGGAAGGTAACGTAATTAATAAATGGATAGGTTGGTATCAATGGAAAAAAGGCCAGAGACTCGTATATAGCCTCCACTACGCCAGTATAAGCAAAGCGCAGCACTATAGCAGCTATAATACTGCCAAACAAGCCCATAACCATGCCCTCTAAGATAAACGGCCAGCGGATAAACCAGTCTGTAGCACCAACGTACTTCATAATGGCTATTTCCTTGCGTCTGGCAAATACTGTCAGGCGGATGGTGTTAGCAATGATAAACAAGGTTGCCAGTGCCAGCACCAGCATAATGGAAAAGCCGAAAATACGTATGAGCCTGGTCATGTCAAAGAGATGCTCCATAACATCCTGGCCGTACTTGGC
>JAFPCE010000017.1 GCA_017390245.1 Selenomonadaceae bacterium | reverse complement strand
TTTTTATTGTAATAATTGGCCCTGGTAAAAATGCACACCTTAGACAAATCCTGTGGCTTCAGCCTCTGCAGCTGATTATAAATCCAGCTGGCTTCAAAATATGTATCCCGCACCACAGCCCAGCGGATATTCTCCCCCTGCTCTTTGGCATTAGCCACCACAGCATCCTTAAACAAACGATTCACATCATTAGGAAACATATTCTGCAGATAGCCATAGGAAGCGTCCAGCAAGGTTCTGGTAGAGCGGTAGTTTTCATTAAACACCACCTGCCTTGGCGCGTAATCCCTGGTAAAGCTGTCATAGATAACCTGAGGCTCAGAGCCCCGCCACTCATATATAGTCTGGAAAAAATCACCACACATGAGAATATTCCCCTGGCCAAAAATCATGCTGAGAATCTTGTACTCCAGACGGCTGGTATCCTGCACCTCATCCACATTCCAGAACTTGTACTTCTGGCTCCAGAAACGCCTTGCCTCGTTCTGCTGCAAAAGCCTGTAGGCGCCATTAATAATATCAGCAAAATCAATGCCGTGGCCCTCCTGCAAAACATTATCGTAAGCAGTAACAATCTCCTGGCAATCCTGGGCAAACTCCTGCAAGAGCTCATCATCCAGAAAGCCCTGAAAGGTAGCCGCATCCTGCACACGCTTCGGCTTTTCCCCAAACAGCCGGTCAAAGGCGCACCTGTAGTCTCCAGCATCATTATCTGTAAAAATGTTATACTCGCCCCGGTATTCCTTCACCAGCCCGATAAGAGATTGCACCAGTCTTCCCAGCCTGTCCATAATGGCAGGCTTGTCTTGTTCCTTCAAACAGGTCTTCAGCTGAACGTTCTCTGCCACCACCGGCAGCTTTTTAATAATCTCCAGGCAGTCCGCCTCATCATAAATCTGGCTGTCAGTAAACACATTCTTATCCCGCTTAGAAGCCCACTGCAAGATGGTATAGCAAAAAGAATGAAAGGTCCGCACCTCCACATTCCGGCCCTCAGACCCCACAATATCCATAACCCGGCCCTTCATCTCGTTGCAGGCCTTGTTAGTAAAAGTCAGGCACAGAATCTCCTCAGGCCGCGCCAGCCCCCGCTCCAGAATATTTCCAATCCGGCAGGACAAAGTATTGGTCTTCCCAGTCCCCGCAGACGCCAGCAGCAGCACATTCCGCTCCAGCTCCCCCGCCACCAGCAGCTGCTTCTCATTCAAAAAAGATAAATCCGTCACCCTTTGTATTCCTTTGCCAGCTCCTTAAACCTCGCAATAGATCTCCTGATGGTATCCTCCTTGATACAATACGCCGCCCTGAAATACCCAGGACACCCGAAATCAGACCCAGGCACCAGCAGCAAATCATACTTCTTCGCCCGCTCACAGAAAGCCCGGTCATCCTCCTCCAGCGCCTTAGGGAACAGATAAAACGCACCCTGAGGCTTCAGGCACTCAAAGCCAGCCTCAATTAGCCCATCATACAGCAGATTGCCATTACGCTCATAAGCCGCAATATCAGAAGGCTCATCCACACAGCGGGCCACCACTCTCTGGAACAGAGAAGACGCATTCACATGAGTCAGCACCCTGGCAGCACCAGCAATAGCACCATACACCTTGCCAAAATCAGCCACCTCATCAGGCACCACAATATAGCCAATACGCTCACCAGGCAGAGACAAGGACTTACTCCAAGAATAGCACACCAGAGTATTCTTGTAGTACTTAGGAATATAAGGCACAGTCAGACCGCCATAAACCAGCTCACGGTATGGCTCATCAGAAATAATAAAGATAGGATGGCCATACTCCGCCTCCTTCTTCTCCAGGATAGCCGCCAGCTTCTTAATAGTCTCCTCAGAGTACACCACACCACTAGGATTATTTGGAGAATTCACAATAACAGCCTTAGTCTTTGGGCTCAGCAGCTCCTCAAACTTATCAAACTGAATCTCAAAATTCTCAGTATTAGCAGGCACAACCACCAGCTTAGAACCCACGCCATCCACAAAGCATCCATACTCAGGGAAATAAGGCGCAAAGGTCAAAAATTCATCACCGCTGTGAGGCTCATGCAAAGCCTTAAAGCAAATAGTAATAGCCGCAGCCGCACCAGAAGTCATAAACAGATTCTTCCCAGCAAAATTAGTACCAAAACGGCGATTAATACTCTCAGCAATAGTCTGGCGCACCTCAGCATCACCAGGAGCAACAGTATAACCATGCAATTCGCAGGAATCCATGGTATTTAATATATCAATAATAGCAGTCTTTACAGCCTCAGGTGCAGGCACATTGGGATTGCCAATAGAGAAATCAAAAATATTCTCCGCACCAACCACGGCCGCTCTCTGCTTGCCATATTCAAAAATTGTTCTGATAGTGGACTTTTTTGTCCCAAGTCCGTACATTTTCTCTGAAACCATACAAAAATCCCCTCTTTTTTCATAAAAACTGTAAACATCTATTATTATACAATGAAAAGCACCTGCCTGCAAACACTAGTTACAGCAATCAAAGTTTAAAATACAAACCAACAAAAAACCTGCCCAGACCAAAAGTCCAGACAGGCACTTTCGCTACAGGCTAAAGCCCATAAACTAAACAATATTCAGATAAGTAAATCCACTTAAATAACTATAAAATCGTCGTCCCCAACAGGCTGGCAGCTGCCGCCATCCCCCATGTAATCATCCTCGTCCTCATCATCTGCATCATCAGACTCAATAATCACCTTGCGAATCACCTTGCGGCCATGCTTCTTTTTGCCCTTCTTAGGCTCGTCGTCATCATCATCGTCGTCATCCATGCCTTCCCAGCAGGTAATAGACTTAGTCAGCACCCTGCAAACAGGATGACCAGGAACAGCATAAACCACAACAGCCTTAGCAGTATCGCCAATCTTATCATACAGACGGCCAGCACTCATGCACTCACCAGCCACAGTATAAGGACTGTTAGCCACATAACCAATCAGCCCCAGCCCAGGCAGCATAATCTTAATAGCCTCAGTATCCACAGGATTATCTGGCTCCTTCACCAGCTTCACCTTCATACCAGCCTTGATAAAATCATCACCATGATGATGATTAGTACCAGCAATCGTTATAAAAATCTCCTTCATAATATAACCTCCTCAATTTCTAACCATTCCTTATCCTTGAGAAGATTATAGCATCACCCCATGCACAAAAAATTGCACATCCAAAATCTTTTTGGAGCTTTTTAGAAATTTTTTTAATCTTCTAATGTAAGCTCCTTAGCACCCTTCCTAAAAAGCTCCACCATCTTCACTCCATCACGCACCTTCATGCCGCACTTCATGTGCTGCGGAGGCTGCCCATGCATAATATCAAAGCACCGCACAGACCCATACTTCTCCTTCCACACCTCAGCCAGCCTGCGAATCTTAGCATAAGTATCCTTCTTGGTCCTGCCCTCACGGCTGCCATCACTATTCAGATAACCCATCACAGCACAAGCCGCACTAAAAGCACCACAAACCTCCTGCATGCCAGCAATACCGCCGCCAAAAGCCTCCATCAGCCGCAGGGCCTCCTTCTCCTCCAAGCCCAGCTCCTCAGTATAAGCCGCAATCACAGACTGCGCACAATTACAGCCATCAGCATAAGCCCTCACAGCCATCCTCTGCTTATCATCCATACCAAAAACCTCCTGTA
>JAFPCE010000016.1 GCA_017390245.1 Selenomonadaceae bacterium | reverse complement strand
CAGGCGGTAGCAGCACCTGAAAAGGACAGCAAGGATAAAGACAAGGACAAGGACAAGGACGGTAAGGACAAGGATGGCAAGGATAAAAAGCCTGCCAGCAAGGATCCTACTAAGCCATCAGCTCCAGCGCCTCAGCCGGCAGCTCCTGCACCGGCAGCTCCAGCACCAGTTCCTGGCGGTGGCGGCAAGGGTGCCAATTAATTAAGTATTGACATGGATTTAAATAGCTGAATCAGCTATTAATTTGATAAAATATAATGCTTCATGCATTTATCATTTATAAGGAGAGAATTATACAGTGACTACAAGTATTTTTGACATGCTGAAGGAACGTGGTTACGTTGCCCAGTGCACCAACGAGGATGAGGTTAGAAAACTTTTTGACAATGAGAAGGTTACCTTCTACATTGGTTTTGACCCAACTGCAGACAGCCTTCATGTAGGCCATTTCTTAGGCCTCATGGTTATGTCTCATCTCCAGAAGGCCGGACACCGTCCAATCTGTCTGGTAGGCGGTGGTACTGGTACTGTTGGCGATCCTTCCGGACGTACTGATATGCGTAAAATGCTGACTGATGAGGATATTGAGCATAACTGCAACTGCTTCAAAAAGCAGATGGCACGTTTTATTGATTTTTCTGATGATAAGGCTTTGCTGGTAAACAATGGTGACTGGCTGAGAAAGCTTAATTACATTGAGCTTTTAAGAGATGTTGGTCCTCACTTTACTGTTAACCGCATGCTGGCAGCTGAGTGCTACAAGAACCGCATGGAGAAGGGCTTAACCTTCTTGGAGTTCAACTATATGATTATGCAGTCCTATGACTTTTTAGAGCTGCACCGCCGTTATAACCTGAAGATGGAGCGGGGTGGCGATGACCAGTGGTCCAACATCATCGGCGGTGTTGAGCTGACCCGACGCAAGACTGGTGATGCTGTATATGGCCTCACCTTTACCCTCTTAACTAAGAGTGACGGCAAGAAGATGGGCAAGACTGCTGGCGGTGCTTTGTGGCTGGACAAGGAAAAGACTCCTGTATACGATTTCTATCAGTACTGGCGCAATGTTGATGATGCTGATGTAGAAAAGTGCCTGGCTCTCCTGACCTTCCTGCCTATGGAAGAGGTTAAGCGCCTGGGCAGCTTAGAGGGCTCTCAGATTAATGAGGCTAAAAAGGTACTGGCTTATGAGGTTACTAAGCTGGTTCATGGTGAGGAAGAGGCATTAAAGGCTAAGGAGGCAGCTGAGGCTGTATTTGGCGGTGCAGGTGCCAGCGAGAACATGCCTACCATTGAGCTTACTGCAGAAACTGCTAATGGCAAGCTCTTAGATGTGCTCATTGCCGGCCAGGTATTTGCCTCTAAGGGTGAAGGCCGCCGTCTCATCCAGCAGAATGGCTTATCTCTTAATGATGAGAAGGTTACTGATGCTGATTATGTGCTGTCTGACAAGGATTTCACTGATGGTGCAGCTATTGTCAAGAAGGGCAAGAAAAAGTTCTATCGTTTAGTAAAGTAAGTTGTATTAAGTTAAATATGGCATTCTTTGTCAAGTATGACAGTTTGTGATATACTATAAAGTCGTAAAATCAAGCTAGAAAAAGGAGCGTTGTTCTCTTATGTCAGGACATTCTAAATGGGCAAACATTAAAAGAAAAAAAGGTGCAAATGATGCAATCCGCGGTAAGATTACTACCAAAATCGGCCGTGAGATTACCATCGCTGTTCGCATGGGCGGCAGTGATCCAGTTGGTAATATGAGACTGAAGCTGGCTTTATCCAAGGCTAAGGCTAACAATATTCCAAAGGACAACATTAACAGAGCTATCCAGAAGGGCTTAGGCGCATCTGATGGCAGTAACTACGAGGAGTTAACCTATGAGGGTTACGGCCCAGCTGGTACTGCTATTATGCTGGACATTCTTACTGATAACCGCAACCGTACTGCAGCGGATGTACGTCACATCTTCTCCAAGTATGGCGGTAACTTAGGCGAGACTGGCTGCGTAGGCTGGATGTTCAAGAAAAAGGCTGTTTTCATTGTTGAGAAGGAGACCTTCGATGATGAGGATGCTCTCATGGAAATCGTTTTAGAGGCTGGTGCTGATGATTTCAGTGCTGAGGACGATATCTTTGAGATTACTGCAGAGCCAGAGGCTTTTGATGATATTGAGAAGGCACTGGGTGAGAAGGGCATTGAGCCTGCATCTGCAGAGGTTACCATGGTTCCTGATACCACAGTTAAGGTTGAGGGCGAGAATGTTGCTAAGATGCAGAAGCTGCTGGACGCATTGGATGAGAATGATGACGTACAGAATGTATATGGCAACTACGAGATGGATGAGGAAGAGTAAGCTTTTCTTTATCTTTGAAGCAAAGTCTGATAAGCAAATAGGAAAGGTGGCTCTAGGGCCGCCTTTTGGTGTATGTAATATTAATATGTAATTGATTTTTCACAAAAATAACAGCCATGACCTGTACCGTATGGTATACATCATGGCTGTTTTCTTATGCCTTATTGATTATTAGTTTTGCAGGGTTGAACTGCAGCCTCATACAAAGCAGCCTTAGTTCATTACCGTCTAATACAGTTTGGATGAAGTCTGGCCCATAGTTAAAGGTCTCTACAGTGGAAGGTTTAGGCAGAGGGCTCTGAGTATTATCAGCAAAGATAATAATCCTTGGGAACCGGGTCATGCCAGTATGTATATGCTGCACAATGCCATAGCCCATGGTGGTCTTCACAACAGATCCTACAGGGAACAGCGATACGTGATCAAAGAACAAAGACAGCAGCTTTGGTTCAAACTGCTTGCCAGAGCACTTTGTCATAATCTGGTAAGCAATATGAGGTGCATAGGCCTTCTTATATGGCCGCTGGGTGGTAAGAGCATCATATACATCAGCAATGGCCACAATTCTGGCAAATTCACAGATGTTGTCCCTGGTAAGATGGCGGGGATACCCATGTCCATCTAAATGCTCATGATGCTGATAGGCAATAGATGCTATCATACGCATATCCAGACCAGGGTCATATATACTGCACAGACGGCGCCAGCCAGCCTCAGGGTGATTCCTGATAACCTCAAATTCATTATCATTAAGAGTGCCTGGCTTATTCAGAATGTTAATGTTTACATCCAGCTTGCCTACATCATGCAGAAGGGCTCCCATGGTGAGAGTAGTCAAATCCTCTTTAGAATAACCACAGATAATTCCCAGCATAGCTGATAAGGCTGCTACATTAACAGAATGAGCAAATGTATAGTCATCATACAGGCGGATATCTGTCATTTGCACCAGATTATCAGGATTCTTGATTAAATCCGCAATAATTTTCTCAGCTGTACCCAGCAAAGGGGAAAATTCTATGTCCTCATCCTGCTGCAGACGGGAATAGGTTTCACAAATCTGATGGATGGCATTAACTCTGGTATCCTCCTTGATAATATCCTCAGGTGGAGGCAGTGGCAGGTCAGGATTCAGGGAAGTGATAACTACATTGGAAATGCCAATCTGACGCAGCTTCTCGATATATTGCTGGCTGAGTTTGGAGCCTCTGGTAAGGTAGCTGGCGCCAGAACTGTTATAAATGCTCTGGGCGGTTATCATGCCATCCTTGAGGCGGGTGACTGGTAAGCTTATCATAAATAAAATCCTCTTATGTGTTTCTATGTAGGGACTTGGCTATTGAAAAAGTGCTAAGGTCCTGCATCATGATAATTGTGAACAGCATTTAGATTTGGAAACTCAATATTTCAGCTGACCAAAGGCTAAAATTGAGCCTCTTGAGTATAATAAATATGACCATAAAACTATTGCAAAATATAAATCTATATCTGATATATTATACCACGTAATATTGCTAACAAGGAAACAGTAATTAGTCCTATAAAAATTTTCTTAATTAAAATATTGAATTTATGAGGTAATTAAGCTATTTTAGGTAGGTAAAGATTGAATAAAAGATGAAGATTATAGTGTTAAGGGAGGATGCTTGATATGCTGGCATTGGGGATTGATCCTGGTACTGCTATTTGTGGTTATGGTTTTGTAGAATCACGGGGGAGTAATTTAATTGCCCATAAGTATGGTGCTATTACCACCAGTCCTAAGGCAAAAATGGAGGACCGGCTGCTGAAGATTTTTGACGGGCTGAATGAGATGATTAAGGAGTTTAAGCCTGATGTCATGGGCATTGAGCAGCTGTTTTTTAACCGCAATGTGGATACTGCTATTCCAGTAGGCCAGGCCCGTGGCGTCATAATGCTGGCAGCTGCCAAGAATAACCTGCCCATTATTGAGCGCACACCGCTGCAGGTAAAGCAGTCTGTTACCGGTTATGGCAAGGCTGACAAGGAGCAGGTGATCTACATGGTTACAAAAATTTTGAATTTGCCGAAGCCACCAAAGCCAGATGATGTGGCCGATGCACTGGCAGTGGCCATTTGTACATCTCACATAATGAATAGCTTCACCTTTCGCAATAATTTGTAATGTATTCGCGTATACATGTAAATTTTTACCCCTTTTTGTACCTTTGTATGTAGACGAATGAACATATTTGTATTATAATGAAATTCGCTTAGGTATTTAGGATATCATAGTGACAAATGTCCACTTCAAGAGGATATGAATACTTAAGAATATTCCTGTATTAGGGGGAGAGACATGGCTCTTATTGTTAAAAAGTTTGGCGGTACTTCAGTAGGTTCTACTGAAAAGATTATGAATGTAGCCAAGAGAATTATTGCAGAAAAGAAGCCTGGTGACCAGATTGTCATGGTTGTATCTGCTATGGGCGATACTACGGATGACCTCATTCAGCTGGCTAAGGGCATTAACGCAAATCCATATCAGTATACCCGTGAGATGGATATGTTATTAACTACAGGTGAGCAGGTTTCCATTTCCTTGCTGACTATGGCCTTTAAGACTTTGGGACAGAAGGCTATATCCCTTACAGGCGCCATGGTAGGCATGAGAACCAATTCCGTGCATACCAAGGGTAAAATCGTTGATATCAAGCCTGCCCGTGTCAAGGAAGAGCTGGACAAGGGCAAGATTGTTGTTGTAGCAGGCTTCCAGGGCACTGATTCCAAGGGCGATCCTGTTACCTTGGGCCGCGGCGGCTCTGATACATCTGCTGTAGCACTGGCTGGTGCTTTAAAGGCTGATGCCTGCGAGATTTACACTGATGTTGATGGCATTTACTCTGCGGATCCACGCATTATTCCAGATGCGCGTAAGATGAAGGAAATTACCTACGACGAAATGTTAGAAATGGCTCGCTTAGGTGCTGGAGTTATGCAGCCACGTTCTGTGGAAATGGGTAAATATTTCAATATTCCAATTCATGTACGTTCTACATTTACTAGCAAACCAGGCACTATGATTAGGGAGGCATATACAATGGAGGAGAAGGATTTCTTGATTCGTGGCGTAGCCCATGATAATAACGTAGCTAAGATTGCAGTTCTGGGTGTACCTAACAATCCTGGTATTGCACATACTATTTTCGCAGCACTGGCTGAGAAGAATATCGCTGTTGACATGATTGTCCAGAGTATCAGAAATATTGAGAAGAATGTAACTGATATGGTATTTACTACTACTCTTGATGATTTGCCAGAGGCAAAGAAGGTTGTGGATTCTGTAGCAGAGAAGCTCCATGCTGTAGCAGTTCTCATTGAAGAGGATGTGGCAAAGGTTTCCATCGTTGGTGCTGGCATGCTGGGCAACCCTGGCATCGCTTCCAGAATGTTTGGTGCTCTTTCTGATGCTG
>JAFPCE010000123.1 GCA_017390245.1 Selenomonadaceae bacterium | reverse complement strand
GAGCGCTCTGGCCAAGATTCTGGTGGAAAAGGGCTATGAAGTTTCCGGCTCTGATATTAAGGAATCTGCCATGACCAGTACTTTAGCTGATTTAGGTGTAAAGATTTTCATTGGCCATAAGGCAGAGAACATCCAGGGGGCAGAGGCTATAGTGGTTTCCTCTGCTATCCGTGATGAAAACCCGGAAAAGGCAGAGGCCAAGCGTGTTGGCATGCCAATTCTGCACCGCTCTGATGTTAACGCATTCCTCATTAATGGCTGCAAGGGCATAGCTGTAGCAGGTGCCCATGGCAAGACTACCACCACCTCCATGTTAGGCGTGGTGCTGGATGTGGCAGGTGTGTCCCCAAGCATTATTATCGGTGGTGAACTGGACTACTTAGGCAGCAATGCACAGCTGGGCAAAAGCGATTATCTGGTATCTGAAGCAGATGAAAGTGACGGCACCTTCCTGAAGTACTATCCGCACATTGCCATTGTTACCAACGTGGAAAATGACCACATGGACCACTATGGCACTATGGAAAACATCATCAAGGCCTTTACCCAGTACATTAACCAGGTCAAGGAAGATGGCTGTGCTGTCGTATGCTTTGACAATGAAAATATCCGCAATATCGTTAAGAACGTCAAGACTAAGATTATATCCTATGCCATTGACCATGAGGCTGATTACAAGGCAGCTAACATTCAGATGGATACTAACGGTACAACCTTTGACGTATATCACGGCCAGGAGAAGCTGGGCACTATTAAGCTCCATGTACCAGGCCGTCATAACGTATTAAATGCCATGGCAGCCATTGTGGCAGGATTGCAGACTGGCATTACCGTAGAGCAGATGGCAGAGGGCTTCCTGCAGTTTAACGGTGCCAAGCGCCGCTTCCAGACCAAGGGCAGACTTAATGATATCTGGGTGGTAGATGACTATGCACATCATCCTACTGAGATTGCTACTACCTTAAAGGCTGCCCGCCAGACAGCGCCAAAGCGCCTGATTTGTGCCTTCCAGCCACACCGCTACAGCCGTACCCAGCTGCTGCAGAAGGAATATGGCAGCTGCTTTAAGGATGCGGATATCCTCATCCTCACTGATGTCTATGCAGCAGGGGAGGATCCTATTCCAGGTGTTGACGGTACACTTTTGGTAAAGGAAGTAGAGCAGCAGACTGGCAAAAAGCCTGTTTACATTCAGAACAAGGCTGATATTGCCACTTACTTAAAGGAAATGGCAGCACCTGGGGATTTGATTATGACCATGGGTGCTGGTGATATTGTTAAATGCGGTGAGGAGCTTGTAGCATTACTGCAGAAATAACCAAAGCAGGAGAAAATATATGAAAAAGATTGTTGTTGTCATGGGTGGTCCATCCACTGAAGCAGAAGTATCCCGCCGCAGCGGTACAGCTATATTAAATGCCTTAAAGTCCAAGGGCTATAACGCAGAAGGCATGGAGCTGGTTCCAGAAACCTTTCCCCAGCAGATAAAGGAAAGCGGGGCAGATTTCGTCTTTAATGCCCTGCATGGCAAATTCGGTGAGGACGGCATTATCCAGGGCGTACTGGAGATGCTGAACATTCCAACCACTACCGCCGGCGTACTGCCAGCAGCAGTTACCATGGACAAGGTAGCTACCAAGCGCTACTTCATGGCGGAAAACATCCCAACACCTAAGGCACGTACCTACTTCCGCTATGAGTACAAAAAGCGTGATTTAGTATCTGAAATCAAGGCAGAATTTGGCGTGCCAGTAGTGGTAAAGGCATCTTCCCAGGGCTCCAGCATTGGCGTAGTCATTGTGGAAAAGGCAGAGGACTTAGATGCAGCCTTAACAGAAGCCTTTAAGTACGACAGGGAAATCCTGGTAGAGCAGTTCATCAAGGGCAGAGAGCTGACAGTAGCTGTTCTCTGCGGTGACGATGGCATGCATGAGGCATTGCCAATCATTGAGATTACAACTGTAACAGGCCGTTATGATTACGATACAAAGTATAAGCCAGGTGCGTCCACCCACATCATTCCAGCACCGCTTGCTCCAGAGGTAACAGCAGAGATAAAGGATATAGCTGTCCGTGCCTGCTCCGTCTGTGGCTGCAATGGCGTTGCCAGAGTTGATTTTATGCTGGATGAGGACAATCACCCATACGCTATTGAGATAAACACTGTGCCAGGCATGACAGAAACATCACTGGTACCAGATGCTGGCAGAGCAGCAGGGATGGAGTTCCCAGAGCTTTGTGAAAGAATTTTGACCATGGCCGGATTTCAAAAATAAACTAAAAGGATGACAGACTAATGGAGTCAAAAAAGCATAAGACAATTTCCCAGGGCTCACTGATATCCATGGTGGCAGCCTTGTTTATCCTGCTGGGCATCATGGCCTGCGCTATTTCACCAGTCTTTGTTTTAAAGGATGTGGAGATAAAGGGTAATACCTATATTTCCAACGAGGATATCATGCGTATAGGCAGCATTACCAAAGGGGAAAACCTCTTTCAGCTGAAAACTGATGATGTGAAAAAGACCCTGGTAAAGGATCTGCGCATTGAGCAGGCCACTGTCCAGAGAGTATTCCCCAGCAAGCTGGAAATCGACATAGTAGAACGTGTACCTCTGGCTATGATTGCCTGTGATTATGGCTATTTAGAGCTGGGGCAGGACGGCATTGTGCTGGATGCCCACCGCAGCCTCAGGGATATGCCAGTGCCTATGATAAATGGCGCTACGGTATCGAACCTCTTTGTAGGGGATTCTGCAGGTGATGAAAATGTGCTGCAGGTATTAGCCTTTTTAGCCCGGCTGGATGGAGATACCCTGAAGAAAATCTCCGAAATCAACATTACGGATACCAGTAACGTGCTGCTGTATGCAGCTGGCTCTGTGCAGATTAAAATCGGACCATTGCAGGAGCTGGGCAGCAAGGTGGATATCACAGAAAGCGTAGTGAAGGAGCTTAACCAGGCCAAGCATCCTATTGAGTATGTAGATGCACGCTTTGAAGCCTATTCAGTAAAATTACGCCAGTAAAAGAACAGGAAGAAAAGGAAAAGGAAGATAAGAATGCATATAGAAAAAGGCAGATTGTCCATAGCCTGTGTGTGCATGGTGCTGGGCTTTATGCTAGCCATACAGTTCCGCACCACCCAGGATATCAGGGCAGCACTGCCAATACAGCGTGTGGATGTACTGGCGGCTAAGCTGCAGCAGGCAGAAGCTGAAAACAAGGAGCTCCGCAATCAGCTGGAAGACCTGCAGGGAATCTCTGGCAGCGAAAAAAGCTCCATGATAAATGATGACATGGTAATGCTGGCAGGGGCAAAGGCTGTAGAAGGGCCAGGTATTATCCTTACCATCGAGGACAGCACCCAGGCCGTAAAAAAAGATAACGATCCTAATCTTTATCTGGTACATGATGAGGATTT
>JAFPCE010000122.1 GCA_017390245.1 Selenomonadaceae bacterium | reverse complement strand
CTGGATCTGCCTCAGTAGAACCAACGATACGGTAGGTCTCTACCTCATCAAACTCCACGTCCTTCAGCACAACCAGAGAGCCCATGGAAACGGTGTTGTTATCATCGCTGGCCTTGATAATCTCACTGTGGCGCAGCTTCTCCTCCAGCTCCATGATCTTTCCTTCCAGGAAAGCCTGCTCGTTCTTGGCATCATCGTACTCGGAGTTCTCGGAAAGGTCACCCAGAGCAATGGCAGCCTTCAGACGGTCTGCTACCTCCAGTCTTTTGGTGCCTTTTAAGTATTCCAATTCCTCCTGCAGCTTTTTGAGACCTTCTTCTGTCAGCAATACACTTTTATCTGCCATTTCACAAAAACCCCTTTTCATAATAAATATGAGTGCCACCATGGGAGGCACTCACAATAAACACAATTTACCTATAATATTATAGTTATTTTCCTATATGTTGTCAATAATTTCCACAGCTTTAACAGCTGCACATCACATAATCTAAACCGTTAAAAATCTTTAAATCTTATTCTTTAGAGCACAGGCAACTCCAGTACCAGCCAGCATACCAAAAACAGCTCCACCTTTGGCTGATTAAAATAATCAACGAAGCCCTGGCAAACAGCCTTAAACTCCTCAAGCTTCATCTTGCACTACTAAGTGACACAGTGCGGATTTCTCATCCTCATGCCCGCCAATGCACATAGCCGACCCCCTTTATTTCAGTCCATAGGTATCATACATCTTCCTGATGCCTTCAATGACCTTTTCCCGCAGGCTTTCTGGCTCCAGGATTTCTACATCCCGGCCATACTGCAAAGCCCAGTACTGCATGGCCATTTCATTACAGCCCACGTTAACCTCAATATTGTCACCATCGATTTTCGTAATGGTAAACTTCTTGCCAAACCAGTCTACCAGCTGGTCCAGCATATACACAGTAGTTCTGAACTTCACCCTGGTGCTTTTGCCAGAAAACATATAAATATGCTCCGCCATGTGACGTGGCAGGGAAAAGCCGTTGGACATGCCCTCAATTTCAGAAATATCCTTCCGGTCCTCCTCTAGAATCTGCACATTAGTCATCTTATCCAGACGCCAGTGGCTGATTTCATTATAGGCATCATAGCTGCCAATGAGATAAAAATGATCATTAGAAGCCACCATGCCGTATGGATTCAGCACATACACCCTGTCCTTTTTCTTCTTGTCCTTGCGGGGATGCAGCCTCATATCCGTACCATAGGAATTGTAATAAAAGCTGATTTTCTTCCCCTGGGCAATAGCCTGATGCAATATCTCCCGGCTGGCCATTATCTCTGTATTGTCACTGTGGCTCAGCTCACCGATGCTGTCAATGTACTCAGTATGGTACTTAAAGGAAACATTTCCCAGCTTCTTCAGCTTCTTGATAATATTCTGAGCCTGATTTGCCCCAATATTCTTAGCAAAAAGCACACTGTCAATCAGCAGCCTGACCTCACTGTTGGTAAAGTCCCTGTTTTTCAGGTAAATATACTTGCCTTCCTCAATGTCAAAGCCTGCATCCATGAGGTACTCAATATTGTTTTTTACCGATCTTCTGTCGCACTTCATGCCATATTCCTGTTCCAGAATCCCACCTATCTGGTGCTGTGTAATAGGATGGTCTCTGTCTGTGCGCTCCTTCAAAATTTCATAAATCGCCATATTAAGCATTTTCTTGTTGGCATTGAACATAGTATCACCCGCTGTAATAGATATTTCCGTTCCAAAACTGTCTTATCTAAAACTATCTTACTTTAAAAAGCGTACTTTTTTTGTATATTTTAAAATAAGCTTATTATGTTAATTCGACATGAATCCATAGTATCCTGCTTACCTATAAATGTTTTCATAAAAAATAGGAAGCATACCTTTTAGATATACTTCCCATTACTAATGGTGATTTATATTTTTATCCAATTCCTTGAACAGCTTCTGCAGCTCCTGGGCCCCCAATATCCCCTGAGGATAATATCTTCCCTTGCTGAGCATATCCTGCCACATTTTTGCAAGTTCCGGCTCAAATTCCTGGCAGAAGGTATTTACAACCTCCATATCTATATCCGGATGCCCATCCCCCTTCACCGGCGGATACATCAAAAGAGCCTTGTAAAATGGCACTGCCAGCTTCAGCTCTATGCCTAACGGCTTATTCTTTTTCAGCTCATGCCACAGCCTGATGCCATCGTAGTCAAAATTGCCAAAATACCAGATTTCATGCTTGTACCACTGGGCACTTATCTGATAAGGCAGCTGGAACAGATTGCCCAAAAGCTTCCAGCCTGCACCGTAAATCACTGTAGAAAACCTGGTTTTATTAAGGCCATTATAAAGGCTGTAATACACTGCCTTGGTTGCTGCCGCAAAATGAGTATAAGGTGCCCCAACAGGCTTCTTCACTTGCTGGATAGCCAGCATCAAAGGATCTGGCTGATTCACCACATTAAGCTTTTCCAATGATAAGCCTAAGTGCTCCAAAAGCTCAGGATTGTCATCTAAAACCTTCTCGTCCTGGAAAATCTCATAGGACCTTTCCTGAAGGTTGGCCCTATCTAGCTCACCATGGCTCAGCAAAAACTCACTCAGCTGCTGAATATAGTGAAAATCCTTTTCCCAGGCCGTAATAGGCTGCTGGTAATACCAGCTGAAATTCAGCCTGCCAGACAAGTGATACTGCCGCACATACTCCTGTATCTGGATTTTCGTGCTGGCATTCTTCTGGCCGATATTCTGTTTAAACTGGCGTCCCAGCTCGTTGTAGTCACTGTCCAGAGACCCCTCTATCATAGACAGAGCCCTGCTTTTCTGCAAACTCATAGCCGCCTGCATCAGCTTGTCATAGGACATGCCAGGGCAGTGCTTCGCCATTTCATCCAGCATAATATCCTGGAAACCGCCGGCCTGCAGACTCTTCCGCACGTTTTTAATCTCCTCAGGAGTCTCACTTATGCTGTTTTTACCTGCAAACTTATCTTCAGTTTTTGCTTCATCTGCCGACATGCTGTCACATCCCTGTTTATAGCTTAATAATTTAAAAATCCTTTATTAAGCCACATCCCTGTTCAATAAATCCCTTTAACTTGATTTTTAGCTTTAGCACAAATTTAATCACAATACATTTATATTATCGGAAAAAATCTTCTCTGACAAAACTATTCCACAGAAATAATGCCAAAATTAATCTTAGACCACTTGCCACCGGCTATTTTTGCAAAGCCTAAACGGGCAAATTCAGCGCTGCCCCTGGCTTCCTTCATAACCACACGGCGTCTGGCTACCCTTTTAGCCTCAGTCACTGCTTCCACAGTTAACGCCCTGGCATCTGCCACACTGCGGAGTGGATTGATATTGGTACTGCTTCTCAGAGGATGGCGGAACATGGGATCAAAGTACACCACATCGTAGCTTTTATCTGCCTGCTGCCGCAAAAAATCCAAAGCGTCACTGTTATGGACCTCTATCCTGCGCATGGCAGCGTGCAGCTCATAATTGCTGGCTAAGAAATTCTGCAATCCATAGCCTGTAACAGCAGCTATCAAGGGACTTGCCTCTATGCCAGTTACCCGCCCCGACTCTCCCACGACAAAGCTGGCCACTATAGCATCAGCCCCAAAGCCTAAGGTACAGTCCAGCACCGACATGCCTTCCTTAAGCTCCATCGCCTCAGCCATGTGGTCCTTGTCCCCCAGGCGGATATTCTTCACCCGCAGCTGTGACATATTAGGATGGAAAAACAGCTCCCCCTCTGCCGTGTACAGGTGCAACTCCTTGCCCTTAGCCACCAGCACAGCCTGGGCCTCATAGCGCCGCATCATGCCTGCCACAGACTGCTGGTTTCTGTCTATCAGCTCTATATTCAGCTTTGCCGCCATCTCCCCAGCTAAAGCAACACTGTCACTATGGCATTTCCTGTCTGTGGTCACAATGGTTTTCATGTACTAAATATAATCTCCTGTATTTATATCCCTTAGCAAATTAAAAGCCGGTACGTTTAAACATTATATAACCGCCTGTATCTATAGCCATTAGCCAGCTTAAAAGCCAGTACGCTTAAACATTTTGGCCAGCTCATCACTGCTAAACTTCAAAATAGTCGGTCTGCCGTGAGGGCAGGTATATGGCATATCAGAAGCATTCAGCTCCTCTAGGATAATCTCCATCTGATGGAAGCTCAGGGGAAAGCCCGCCTTGATAGCCGCCTTGCAGGCTGTGGTAGCCAGACAGGCATGCCGTAGCTCTGCCGCCGTTGGCTGGTGCATATCATTTAAATCCGTGAGAATCTCCCGGATAATCTCCTCAGCTTCTCCCACAGGAATATCTGCCGGCACCTCCGTCAAGCGGAACTGGTTATCACCACTAGGCTCTAACCCAAAGCCCAGGCTTAAAAACAGCTGCTGGTTCTTCTCAATAAGCTGGGCTTCACCAGTACTGAAATCCAGCAAAAGATGCACTAAAAGCTGCTGGGCTGGTATCCTGTCAGCCTGGCTGGCAAAGCGGTCATAGAGAATCCGCTCATGGGCAGCATGCTGATCAACGATATAAAGGCCATCCCTGTCCTGGGCAATAATATAGGTATTATCCACCTGGCCTATAGGCACCATTTTGCCATTATTCTGCCTTGACTGCACTGCAGGCTCTGCACTAAGGCTGGCCAGTGTCTCTGCATCAGCCAGTGACTTATCAAGGCTAGGCTCAGAGCTGTTTACCAGATGGATTTCTCCAGTTTCTTTGTCCACCACCTGGCGCATGCCCATATTTCTGACACCGCCCTGCTCCTGCTGGCGCATCTCGTAGGCAGGACTTGGTATCCCCAGTCCCCCCTGCTGGCTCTCGCTATAATCACTGCCACTTGTACTGATACCATTTATACCGATACCATTTCCATTTATACCATTTCTATTTATACCACTGCCATCGCTAGCATCCAGATTCGGCAGGCTGTTCATCTGCCACTGGCCATGGCCTTCAGCAATACCGCTAAAGCCAGCTGGTCTATCTGACCCTGCCATACTGCCACCATTGCCAAAGCTATGACTGCCAGCTGCTGCACCGCCAGAAAAACTCCCAAAACCATGGCCGCCACTAAAGCCATTACTTCTGTCAGCACCAGTCATAGGCCGTGCTATCTCAGCTAAATTCCCCATGCTGTTGGTGATATGCCGCTGCACAGCTCCCATTTCCACCTGGGCTGCCCTGTCACTTAGCTCAGAGCCCTCAGCATGGACAGCCTCAAGAACCGCCTTATACACTGCCTTGAAAATCCTGCTTTCATCCTCAAACTTCAGCTCGCTCTTCTGAGGATGTACATTAACATCAATGGTATTCTGAGGCACTGTGATATTTAAAGCCACCAGAGGATAACCAGAGCGGGGTATCAGCGCATGATAAGCATTATCTATAGCCTTGGAAATAGCCCTGTTGCTGATAATCCTGCCATTTACCAGCAGGGTCTGCCAGCTGCGGCTGCTGCGGATAGTAGATGGCTTAGACACATAGCCCTTTAGCTCCACCTCTGCCTCACTATCAGCAAAATCAATCTCCAGCAGTGACTCCCCCACAGTTGTGCCATACAGCGCCTTAATGGTATCAAAAAGACTGCCGTTACCTGGAGTGGACACTACAGTTTTGTTATTGGATATTAATTTAAAGGCAATCTGAGGATTGCTAATAGCCAGCTTAATGATAAATTCATTGATTTTACTGCCTTCAGTATTAGTAGTTTTTAAAAATTTCTTTCTGGCAGGTGTGTTAAAAAACAAATCCTCTACCTTAATGGTAGTACCTAAGCTGCAGCCAGTATCCTCAATTTCCATGTCCCGTCCCCCGGTAATGGAAATAGCCGTTCCCAGCTCTGCACCAGCCTGCCGGGTTGTAAGGGAAAACCTGGATACAGCGGCAATACTAGGCAGAGCCTCACCTCGAAAGCCCAGAGTATCTATGCTTTGCAAATCGTCTACCTTCAGGATTTTGCTGGTAGCATGACGCAAAATAGCCATACCTGCATCCTCCTTACTCATGCCTATACCATTGTCGGTGATACGCATATAGCTGGTACCTCCAGCTAAAATTTCCACCTCTATGCGGTCTGCCCTGGCATCAATGGAGTTTTCCACCAGCTCCTTCACTACGGAAGCTGGACGCTCCACCACCTCACCAGCTGCTATTTTGTTAATGGTATTATCATCTAAGACGTGTACAAAGCTCATCCCTGGCCTGCCTCCTCTCTTGCCTGCTGCTGCAGTCTGTATAACTCGTTCAGTGCCTCTATCGGTGTCATGGTCATGATGTCCAGCTTCTGCAGCTCATCACTGAGACTGCTGCCAAAGAGAGAACCCATGCCCCAGTCACTATCCTGATTTTTCTTAACTTTGCCCGAAGCACTATTATTTCCTATATTACCTGTACTGCCAAAACCATTGCCAGCACCTGCACCATGGCCAGCACCTGTACCAGTACTATCTGCCCCTGCTTCCGCCACCATCTGCTGGTGTACCTTAGCGGCATTTTCCTCCAGATTAGCCAGGATGCCTTCAGCCCGCTTGGTAACCACCTTAGGCAGGCCAGCCAGCCTTGCCACATGGATACCGTAGGACTTATCCGCTGACCCTTGGATTATCCGCCGCAGGAAATTAATATCTGTACCCTTTTCCTTAACAGCTATGCAGTAATTTTTAATTAAATCATCTTCTAAATCCGTCAGCTCATGATAATGGGTAGCAAATAACGTCTTGGCGTGGATTTTCTCCCGGATATGCTCTATCACCGCCCTGGCAATGCTCATGCCATCAAAGGTACTAGTACCACGGCCGATTTCATCCAGTATCACCAGGCTGTCTCTGGTAGCATACTTTAATATCTGGGCCACCTCATTCATTTCCACCATAAAGGTACTCTGACCGCTAACCAGGTCATCACTGGCACCAATACGGGTAAATATCCTGTCCACTGGGGATATAACCGCCTCACGGGCCGGAATAAAGCTGCCAGCCTGGGCCATGAGAGTTAAAAGGGCCGCCTGGCGCATATATGTGGACTTACCAGCCATGTTAGGACCTGTTATGAGCATGATTTCACAATTGCTGTGATTCAGCTTAGTATCATTAGGCACAAACATTTCCCGCTTTAAAATCCGCTCCACCAGAGGATGACGGCCATCCTTAATATCTATTTCGCCATTCATTACCAGCTGAGGACGCACATAATTGTAGCTGGCAGCAGCCTCAGCTAAGCCGCTAAGTACATCCAAAATGGCAATCTCCCTGGCAGTAGCCTGGATTTCTCCCAGCTTGGCCTTAATCTTCTCCCGGATTTCTGTAAAGAGATTATACTCAATAGTTACGATTTTCTCATGAGCTCCCAGGATTTTGGTTTCAAACTCCTTCAGCTCTTCTGTGATATACCTTTCCGCATTGGCCAGGGTCTGCTTGCGGATATAGTGGTCTGGCACCAGGCTGGCCCCGCTGCTGCGCACCTCGATATAGTAGCCGAAGACCTTATTATAGCCGATTTTCAGCGCCCGGATGCCAGTCTTTTCCTTTTCCTGCTCCTCCATGGTCTGCAGCATCTGCTTGCTGTCACGTGAAATCCTGCGGTACTCATCCAGCTCAGCATTGTAGCCATCCCGGATAATGCCCCCGTCACGGATAGTGAGCCCCGGATCATCCACAATGGCCTCCTGCAAAAGCTCCGCCAGATCATCAAACAGCACAATCCCCTGATTGCACTTCTGCAAAAGACTGGTTCTGGCCTTCTCCAGACTCTGCTTGATAGGCGGCAGCTTCTGCAAGGAACTCCTCAAGGCCACCATATCCCTGGCATTAGCAGTACCAACCTCCATACGGGTCAGCAGCCGCTCAAAGTCATAGATGCCCTTGCAGGCCTCCTGCAGCTCCTGCCGCATGGTGAAATCATCCACCAGCTCACTAACGCCATCCAGGCGGTTATTAATATCATTGATATTGATTAAAGGGGCTTCCAGCCATTTCTTTAACAGCCTTGCTCCCATAGCCGTATGGGTAAAATCCAGCACATCTAACAGGGTATCCTTTTTGCCCCCATCCCGAAGGTTTCTGGTAATCTCCAGATTCCGCAGGGTATAGGTATCCACCACTAGCTTTTCCGAATAATCCAGCTTAGACAGCTGGGACAAATGGGATAAATCCGTTCTCACAGTAGCATGCAGATACCCTAAAAGAGAAGCCACAGCTATCTCTGCCGCCTCCCCCTCTGGACGGTTATTTATATCAAAATGCTGGATAAGCATATCCTGCACGTGCTTTTCTGGTTCACTTACCCTGGAAAAGGTGCAATGAGCCAGCCTAAGCTTAACAAACTCCTCCAGCTCCTTCTGAAAGCTCAGCTCCCCCAGCACCACCAGCTCTGGCAGCATCAGACGGTACAGCTCATCATAGAGCCCCTGGCAGCGGTCAGCACCAGTATAAGTGCCATAAAAGCACTCACCAGTAGAAATATCCGCACCAGCTAAGATAATGCTTTCCCCAGCCTCATACACCAGGGCAATATAGTTATTCTGGGCAGACTTCAAGGCATTTTCTGACAGAATAGTACCTGGAGTAATAACCTTGATAACCTCACGCTTGGTTAAGCCCTTGGCCTTGGGGTCGCCTATTTGCTCAGCTATGGCGATTTTGTACCCCTTGGCGATTAGCTTGCTTATATATGAATCTGCAGCATGATAAGGTATGCCGCACATAGGATTTTTCTCTGTATCACCACTGCGGCTGGTTAAGGTCAGCCCCAGCTCCCTGGAAGCAGTAACAGCATCAGCAAAAAACATCTCATAGAAATCCCCCAAACGGAAAAAGAGGATTTCATCTGGATGCTCCTGCTTCACGTCCATATACTGCTGCATCATTGGTGTTAATTCCATACTTGTATCTCCCTGACGCCACTGCGCCCTTGCCTGAAATGGCTGAACCCTGCAGCCCCCCGCTTTTTACTAGCACCAGCCCTGCGTTACCAGCCAGCTGCCCTTTAACAGACAGCCTTTACTCTGCCAGCTCTCCCTTTAACAGCCAGGTCTGGGCATGGGTAACCTTCACCTTCACCAGGTCTCCTGGCTTCTCCTGGCCCTTATAAGGCCACAGCAATATCTTGTTGGTACTGGTTCTGCCAGTCCACACCTGGTCATCAGTCTGGCTAGGGCCTTCCGCCATAACCTCTAATGTCTTGCCCACCAGTGCCTGGTTGATTTCCAGGCTAATCTGGTTCTGCACCTCCATCAGCTTGTTGAGACGCTGGTGCTTTACGGCATCCTCTACCTGGTTTTCCATCTCCGCTGCCGGAGTGCCAGAGCGCTTAGAATAAATAAAGGTATAGGCCTGGTCATAGCGGATTTCCTTTAAAAACTCCAGTAACTGCTGGAAATCCTCCTCAGTCTCCCCAGGAAAGCCCACAATCAAATCCGTAGTCAGTGAGCAGTCTGGCACAGCCTGGCGGATTTTCGCCACCAGCTCCCGGTAGGACTCCACAGTATACACACGGTTCATAGCCTTTAAAATCCTGTTGCTGCCATACTGCACTGGCAGATGGAAATGCTTGCAGATATGCTTGCTATTTTTGATAACCTCAATAACCTCATCACTTAAATCCTTGGGATGAGAGGTCATGTACCGGACTCTTTCGATGCCCTCAACCTCATCCACCAGCTTTAAAAGCTCTGCAAAGGTAGCCTTTTGGTGATCCTTGCCATAGGAATTAACATTCTGGCCTAAAAGCGTAACCTCCTTAAAGCCATCCTTAGCAGCCTCCTGCACTTCCTTTACCACAGCCTCAGGGAGACGGCTCCGCTCACGGCCACGGACATAAGGCACTATGCAATAGGTACAGAAATT
>JAFPCE010000121.1 GCA_017390245.1 Selenomonadaceae bacterium | reverse complement strand
GGGTGACGGCTTCAAGGTGAAGAAAATCACCGTAAACCCTGGCTGCAAGCTGAGCCTGCAGATGCATTACCACAGAAGCGAGCACTGGACCGTTATCAGCGGCACCGGCAAGCTTACCTTAGATGACAAGGTAGTTATCTTCAAGGAAAATGAAAGCACTTATATCCCTATTGCTGTTAAGCACCGCTTAGAAAATCCAGGCCAGATGCCATTATCCATTATCGAGGTACAAAATGGCAAATACCTGGGTGAGGACGATATTGTCCGCTTTGACGATGTCTATGGCAGAGCGGATAAATAAACATAAATCAAGTAGTAATAAAGGGGCATTGCCTACATGCATTCTCGCAGATTCCCCACATCCAAAAAACTAATACTGTTGATAGGCGACATTCTGCTGATGATGCTGGCCTACGTGGCTGTCAATGCCTTTGTTTTAAACAGGAGCATCCTTTTAGTAAGCTTCAGCCTATATGCCAATATGATGCCAGTTATCATCGTCATAGCAGGCCTTTTGTTTAATATTAACGGTCTATACTCCATAGCCAACAAGCGCTTTGCTGAGATACTTCTGAGCATGGCCATTGCCATGGCAGGCACAGCTATACTTACTATGGCCCTGAGCTTTTTCCTCCGGGAGTTTTCCTACTCCAGAGGCGTACTGCTTATCAGCCTGGGCTGTGACTTTGTACTGTTATCAATTTGGCGCTATATGGTCTGGCGCATCGAAAGGCATTATCAGGACCAGAAAAGCGTCCTGCTTTTAGGCTCTGAGGAAGAATGCCAGCATGTGTATAACCGCCTCAGACTGCAGCCACAGCTGAACATGAAGCTCCGTTATGTGTGCACAGATCTGGAAAATGGCAAATGGCAGGAGCCTGCCAGCAAGGTAGACATCCTGATACTGTGCTCTGAAATGCGCCACAAGGACAAGGTGGCTGTCATGAACTATGGCTATCAGAACGACAAGCAGGTTATGCTGATACCCAACAGCTTTGAAATCTTCTGCAGCAGCGTGCAGCTAGATAAAATTGACGATATACCAGTGTTCCGCACCATGGGGCTTAACCCCAGCTTAGAGGTCAGAAGTCTGAAGCGCATCCTTGACCTGGTGGTAGCTGTCATAGGCTTTATCTGCGCTTTGCCATTTATGCTGCTGACAGCTATAGCTATTAAAATCGGTGACCCAGGGCCTGTACTGTACAGCCAGATACGTACTGGCAGGTATAACCAGCCCTTTAAGGTATACAAGTTCCGCACCATGAAGGTGGATGCAGAAAAGTACAGTGGTCCTATGCTGGCCACAGAAAATGATCCCCGCATCACCAAGCTGGGGCGGTTTCTCAGGGCAGTGCGCCTGGACGAGCTGCCACAAATCTGGAATGTGCTTATAGGAGATATGAGCATCGTAGGCCCAAGGCCGGAGCGTCCATTTTTCGTAGAAAAGTACGTGAAGGAAATGCCAGAATATGCCTATCGCCACAACGTAAAGCCAGGCATCACCGGCATGGCCCAGGTCTATGGCAAATACAACACCACAGCCTTTGACAAGCTGGTATATGATCTCATGTACATCCAGAAATGCAGTCTCATTACAGACTTGACCATTATCATCCAGACTGTCAGAGTCCTCTTTAGCAAAAGTGCTACGGAAGGCACTGGCATTGAAATGGAAGAAATGGACTTTGATAAATACGATTATGAAAACAGGGTTTAATATATGAAATCTATCCTCAAAATCTTTAAGATATTTACCCCAAAGCAGCTGCGGTACTGCGGTCTTATCGTACTAGCCATGCTGGTAGGAGCCATGCTGGAAGCAGTAGGCATCGGTGCCATCCTGCCACTAGTATCCATTATGGGACAGCCAGACTTCCTGGAAAAACACCAGGAAATCGCCCAGGTACTGGCAGCCTTTGGCATCACAGACCATATAACCTTTATTGTAGTCAGCGCAGCAGGCCTTATCTTCGTATATCTGCTGAAAAACGCCTATATGGCTTGGGAAACAAAATGGCAGATAGATTTCACTGTGAAGAATCAGATAGAATTTACCAAAGAGATGATGGCTAATTATTTATGTAAGTCATATATGTTTCATTTGAATCATAATTCTGCTATTTTGATGAGAAATGTTGGCAGTTTAGGTAGTAATATCTTTAGTGGTATCTTGATACCAACATTTACCTTGCTTACAGAAATTATTACTGCTGCT
>JAFPCE010000120.1 GCA_017390245.1 Selenomonadaceae bacterium | reverse complement strand
TACAATTGACCGCAGAAATAATTAGTGAATATTATTTTGAGTAGTTGCAAATATTTTGATGTTTTGATGATTTATGAAGGAGTTGTAGAAAATGCTGCTATTTACTTACTACGGACATGCTGCTTTTACCTTGAACGACACGAAAAACAAGCTGTTATTTGATCCGTTTTTTACTGGCAATCCTGCTGCCACCACTACGGCAGAGCAGATAGACTGCAATTATATTCTGATTTCCCATGGACATGGAGACCATATTGGGGATGCGGAAAGCATTGCCAGGAGAAATCATGCAGCCGTTATTGGTGTACCAGAGGTAGTGGCTGCATGCCATGCTGAAAATGGTTTTGGCATGAATGTGGGAGGACAGGCTGCCTATCCTTTTGGCAGTGTTTACCTCACTCAGGCTATTCACAGCAGTGGAATACCAGGTGCTATTGCCTGTGGCTTTATTGTGAATATGGCTGGCAAAAATATTTATTTTGCCGGAGATACAGCGTTCTATAGTGATATGGCGCTTTTAGGAGAGCAGTTTGATTTGGATGTGGCAATTCTGCCTATTGGTGATAATTACACTATGGGACCGCAGGATGCTGCCAAGGCTGCTAAAATGTTAAAAGCAAAGCATGTTATTCCAGTGCATTATGATACCTGGCCAGTTATTGCCCAGGATCCAGAGGTCTTTAAGGATATGGTGGAAGCCCAGTGTGACAGCCAGGTGCATATTATGAAGCCTGGAGATGCTCTTGATATTGATAAATTATGAAATGGGCAGCAGACATGAAGAAAAACGCTAATAAAGAGAAGCTGTTAGTTATTCTAGGGCCCACAGCTTCGGGGAAAACAGGCTTGTCTATAGATATAGCCAGGGCTTTGGAAACTGAGATTATCTCTGGAGATTCCATGCTGTTTTACCGGGGCTTTGATATTGGCTCAGCTAAGCCATCAACAGCGGAACAGTCTGGCATCAGGCATCACATGATAGATATTTTGCCACCAGAGGCCAGTTATAATGTTACGGAATTTTTGCAGGAGGTTCAGGCTTTAATTACAGATTTAAACGAACAGGGCAAGCTGCCGGTTCTGGTGGGGGGCACTGGTCTTTACATACAGTCACTTTTAGAGGGGTATGCCTTTAACCAGCAAAGTGAGGATAAGGAATACAGGGCTTATCTGGAAAGACTGGCAGAGGAAAAGGGCAAAGAGTATGTCCATGGCATGCTGGAAAAGGCTGATCCGGAGGCGGCCAGGAGGCTGCATGTGAATGATTTCCGCAGAGTTATCAGAGCTTTGGAGGTGCATCATCTGGGGGGAGAAAAAATTTCCCAGGAAAAATCCCAGGAGCTGGTGTACGATGCTTATGTCATGGGGCTGAACTGGCCCCGGCCGAAATTGTACCAGCGCATAAATATGCGTGTGGATATCATGGTGCAGCAGGGGCTGGCAGCTGAGATAGAAGGTCTTTTAAGAGCTGGAGTGCCCCAGGAGGCTCAGGCCATGAAGGGCATAGGCTATAAGGAGATACTTGCAGCCATTAACGGTCAGATGACCATGGAGCAGGCTATTGACAAGGTGAAGCAGAACAGCCGCCACTTTGCCAAACGCCAGGTAACCTGGTACAGGCGCATGCCATACATTCACTGGTATCAGCCTGATTTATATCAGCGAGATGGACTTTTGGCCAATGCTTTATGGGATATTAAAGGCTATTTTGGCATTAAATAATTTGAAGCGGACAATAGAAAATAGTCATTACTAGTATTTATACAGGTTTTGTTATATAATACGTATGTGT
>JAFPCE010000119.1 GCA_017390245.1 Selenomonadaceae bacterium | reverse complement strand
ATCATTCCTATTGGTGCAACCATGGGTGCGCTGTCCTGGTTCTATGTCATGAAGAAGGATGAGCTTTTAGATGCTGTCAATACAGGCAGCAGCAAGGTGAGAGGCAATCTCTGGTACTGCATTGGCCGTTATGTATACGTGCCGCTGGCTATTGTGCTGTGTGCTGTGGCACTGTTTAAGCATGTAGCATTTTGATTTTGTAAATTAATGCTAAAGTACTATTATAGATATATTTTTTCTGTACGATATATCTTTTAGAATGGATTAAAAAGTTTCAAGGGACTGAGCTAATGACAGGAGGATATTTATGAGTATTAACATGAAGGCTTCCATTTCGGCTAGTTACCTTGATAAGGGTGCCTGGTTTAAGCCAGTGGAAGAGTCTGAGGAGCACAAGAATGCTAAGGCAACTCAGGAGAAGTTTTCTGAGGTGCTGGACAGGATGAAGAAGGGCCAGGGAACGGTATCGGATGACAGCAGTTCTGGGGCGGATTCAGAAGGACAGGAGGATACCGTTACTGTTACCAGGCTTATGTCTGATGGTTCTACTATGATTACAGTGATGCGCAAGGGCAAGATTATTTCCCAGACCAAGACTCATGGAGCTGTGAAGCAGGAGAATCCAAAGCTTTTGGATACCACCACAACTGTTGAACACGGGGGACAGGCTGAGGCACTGGCTGGAGCTGTTAATGCCAGCACTATCGGCGGTGCAGGCATCGGGGCATTTATGGCTGGCAATGCTGAGTCATAATTATAATTGAAAATGATTTATGTAAGGCTTTAGGAAAGCGTTGATTTCTTAGGGCCTTATTTTTATAATTAATTCTTAGCAAAAAATTAGACAATGGTGTTATAATGATAAAAGTTATGTAATGAATAATCATTATTGATTTTATGGTTGTTTAAAGGTTTTATGCTTTTGTATATGTGTGAGAATAGATGAGGTTATTATGAGTGATTTAAAGGATGTTGTTTTCAGGAAGATTGAGCTTAGTGACAAGGGCTGGATAAAGGAGCGGCTGGCGGAGGATAATAACAGCTTTTATGAAAGCTCCTTTGCGGTTATGTATTTGTACAGAAAGCTTTTTGAGACTGAGATTGCCCAGATAGAGGGCTGCTGTGTGTTCCGCTGCAAATACAGCTCCATGAAGGAGAGTGTGCCTTACTGGACATATTCCTTCCCTATGGGCAGTGGTGACAAGAAGAAGGCTTTAGGGCTGATGATGGAGCTGTGCCGTCAGGATGGCATTCCACTTAATATGAATGCTATCAGCGAGGAAATGCGCCAGCAGCTGATGGAGTTTTTCCCAGGAAAGTTCTTTGTTGAGGCTAAGCGTGATCATTTTGACTATATTTATACCCATGAGAAGCTGGCTTATCTGAAGGGCAAGAAGATGCAGAAGAAGCGCAATCATATTGCCCGTTTCAAGGATAATCCTGACTGGAGCTATGAGGAGCTTACGGATGATAATCTGGCAGAGTGTGCCAAGATGGCTGAGGCGTGGGCCAAGGACTGCATCCGCCGTGACAAGCTGAACAAGGATGTTATGGATGAGCTGGGGATTCTGCAGGAGGCCTTTAACTACTTTGATGACCTGGATTTAGTTGGGGGCGTGCTGCGGCAGGAAGGCCGGATTGTGGCCTTTACCATTGGTGAGCCCCTGAATAAGGATACCTTCCTGGTGCATTTTGAGAAGGCCTTCCCAACAGTGCAGGGGGCTTATCCTATGATTAACCAGCAGTTTATGCAGCATGTATCTGATGAGTTTGTGTATATTAACCGCATGGATGATATGGGAGACCCAGGCCTCCGGAAGGCGAAGCTGTCCTATCGTCCTGATATCCTGCTGACTAAGTACATGGCTGAAACCTCTGATGTGGTTTATGCTGTGAAGGACCAGGATCATGATGCCATAGTGGATATCTGGCAGCAGTGCTTCCATGACAGCAAAGAGGATATTGAAGTATATCTGGAAAATCGCATGACTGATGACAATATGCTGGTTATCAGGGAAAATGGCAAAGCTGTGTCTATGATGAGCTTTTTGCCAATTGAGCTGAGGGTGAGATGCCCATTTGAAAGTGACAAGCTATGCAGCGATACAGAGTATACTGCTGACTATGATGATGAGATTGGTGAAACTGTGGCAGGCCTGTATGTATATGCTGTGGCTACCTTGCCAGAGTATCAGGGCAGAGGCTACTCTAGAAAGATTATGAAGTTCGCCCAGAAGAAGTGGAAGAAGTCACTGGTGCTGTCTCCTGCTGATGATGGCCTCAGATGTTTCTATGGCAGGCAGGAATTTAAGCTGTTCCAGGAGGGCATTCATTATGCCTTCACCATGCCAAAGCTGCCTGATGAAAATGTGGTGCTGGCCAGAGCACAGGCTGTGCTGAAACGGTTCCGTGAGGGCTCTGTACTGCCAAGGGATGAGTATGAGGTGCGTCCTGCACAAGCTGGTGAGTATGTGGCTATCCGTGATGCCTCCTTTGGCAAAATCGGTTACGGCCAGTGGGATGAAGCTGCTATGGAGTATGCCATTAAGCATTTTGCTTTGTCTAAGGGTGAGGCTTTGCTGATTACCCGCCAGTCTGATGAAAAGCAGCTGATTATGCTGTATGATTTGCGGGGCTGTGATAAGGGTGTGGCACTGCGGATTCGTGAAACTAATATGCCTTTCCATGAGAGCCTGGACTTTTTCCCTGATTTGTGGAAGCGTGTCCATGAGCTTAATCCTGGCATCCGTGTGGCAGAGGTGCAGTTTGACCAGCCTGCTTCCATGATCTGGCTGCCAAAGCATTTGCGCTGTACAGTGGCCAGGGCGCTGGTAAATAACGGTTATTTCAATATCTGCCTTGACTAACGGGCAGGGGATGACAGCTTTTTGCTGATTTATTTATCATGCTGGCAGTGGAATACTAGCATTTTTTGATTTATTTATCATGGCGATTGGTGAAGCTAGAGTGGATTTTCCTGTTAATTATTGATATCAGGTAAAGATAATCGTATATTTTCTATTTGTTTTAATTAATTATCAATAATTTTGTGTATACATGGTTTTCCTTGTGCACTAATGGCGGGAAATGTGATATTATTATTTAGTAAAACTAATTTATTGCTTTGAGGAGGAAATTATGAAAGAGTATAAGCCATTTAAATCTGGTAAGGTTCGTGAAGTTTATGATGCAGGTGACAGCATTATCATGGTTGCCACTGACCGCATTTCTGCTTTTGACCATATCCTTCAGAACAAAATCACTCAGAAGGGTGAGGTTCTGACCAAAATGTCTAAGTTCTGGTTTGATTTAACTGCAGATATTTTACCTAACCACATGATTTCCATTGATAACAATGATATGCCTGAGTTCTTCCAGCAGGATGAGTTCAAGGGCAATTCCATGAAGTGCAAGAAGCTCACTATGATTCCTATGGAGTGCATTGTCCGTGGCTATATCACCGGCAGTGGCTGGGAGAGCTACAAGAAGGATGGCACTATCTGTGGCATTAAGCTGCCAGAGGGCTTAAAGGAGTCCGATAAGCTGCCTGAGCCTATTTTCACTCCATCCACCAAGGCGGAGATTGGTGATCACGATGAGAATGTAAGCTTTGAGCAGGGCATTGAGTACGTAGAGAAGGTATTCCCTGGCAAGGGCCGTGAGTACGTCACTAAGATTCGTGATTACACTATTGCTATTTACAAGAAGTGCGCTGACTATGCTCGTGAGCATGGCATCATCATTGCTGATACTAAGTTTGAGTTTGGCCTGGATGAAGAGGGCAATATTCTCATCGGTGATGAGATGCTGACTCCAGACAGCTCCCGTTTCTGGCCTGTTGAGGGTTATGAGCCTGGCAAGTCTCAGCCTTCCTATGACAAGCAGTTCGTAAGAGACTGGCTGCTGGCAAATCCAGACAGCAATTACCTGCTTCCTGATGAGATTATTGACAAGACCATTGAGAAGTACAAGGAAGCTTATAAGCTCCTGACTGGCAAAGATTTATAATTCATAATGTTTTTAAAAGGGTTCTGAGAGAATTTTCTCCCAGAACCTTTTTTGTATATGCAATGAGTTAAAATGCAGCTTTTGTGTGTATTCACATGAGGTAGTCAATTTCATGCGATGATTTTTTGCAAATAAAATATAGAGAAAATTGTATTATTTTCCTTGTTTGCTTGAATATGGTTCGTATGTTTTGTATAATACAAGAGGAGAATTGTTTATTAATGTAAGAATTTTTATTCATGTATAGGAGGGTTAATTATGGCTGAGGATAAGATTGAGCTTGAGGACAATATGGGTTCTGTACGTATAGCTGACGAGGTTGTCAGCATTATTGCCGGTATGGCTGCTACTGAGGTAGAGGGTATCGCTGGCATGAGCGGCGGTTTAGTTGGCGGTATTGCTGAGATGCTGGGCAGAAAGAACCTGGCCAAGGGCGTTAAGGTTGAGGTTGGTGAGACCGAGGCTGCTGTTGACCTTTATATCATTGTGAAATATGGCGCGCGTATTCCTGATATTGCACTGCATGCCCAGGAGAATGTTAAGAAGGCTATTGAGTCTATGACTGGCCTGAAGGTTGTTGAGGTTAATGTTCATGTTCAGGGCGTTGGCTTTGAAGAGGATGAGGAGCCTGAGGGCGAGATTCGCGTTCGCTGAGAAAAGGATGTGTGAGAATGGGAGTCGTCAATAGAGGCCTGTTATTTCTGTACACATTATTTGCTGGCTTGGTGAGCCTGGGGGTAGTACTTGTCTATCTCCAGGTTCTGCCTGAACGAATATTGCTGAATGAATACCAGTATCTGATGCACCAGTGGCAGACTGCTGGTGTTGCTGTATTTCTTTTCCTTGTTAGCCTGCATCTTCTGATTTGCAGTGTGTCCATTGGCGGAGATAAGCAGAAGCTCAGCTCTAAGGATATTGTGCTGGTTAAGAGCCAGCAGGGCAGCGTAAATGTTTCCCTGGCTGCTATCCGTGAAATGGTGGAGCGCATTGGTGATAAGGTCAATGGTGTGCATCAGGCTAAGGCAAAGATACTGGTGGAACACAAGAAGGATGAGGATTATCTCAATGTGGATATCCGCACTGTTGTGGGCCATGACAAGGGTATCGGCGGCGTGTCAGATGACCTGAAGCAGCAGGTAGAGAAATTCATGCAGCAGGTGGTAGGTATTCAGAACTGCAATATTACAGTTTCTGTTCAGAGTATCACCGATGGTGTTAACGTGAAGAAAAAGCGTGTTAACTAATGGACAGGCGGTGATGTGATGAAGGAAGAGCTTCAAATGCTGGCTGAAAAAATTTGGGCTGGCCATAAAGGCATGTGCCTGGGAGGCTTAGGTGGTGTTTTACTGGCCACCTGTATTTTGCTGTTTGGCTTTTGGAATATGCTTTTTGTCTGTCTTTTAGGTGGTATAGGCCTGTTTATCGGTGTTAATCGCTGCGGTGCCGTCCGACAGCAGCGCCACACGGGGATGCTTATGCTCCGGGTGTGCCTCGCGGTAGGTGCGGGCGGCGGATTTCAGTGCGGTGGCGT
>JAFPCE010000118.1 GCA_017390245.1 Selenomonadaceae bacterium | reverse complement strand
ACAGCTTCTGGCTGGTTATGTGCTGGGCGTGCAACTGGGACTGATAAAGGGTCATGTGAGCCAGGAAGAGTATGAGCATTATATTTCTGAGATGCTGACTATTCCAGATAAGATTGAAAAGACCTTGGAGAACAAGGAGAGACTGCAGTGGTTTGCTACTAAGTATGCTAACGCCAAGGATATTTTCTTCATTGGCCGTGGCATTGACTATGCTATCTGCTTAGAGGGCAGCCTGAAGCTGAAGGAAATCAGCTATATCCATTCTGAGGCTTATGCGGCTGGTGAGTTAAAGCATGGTACTATTTCTCTGATTGAGGATGGTATTCTGGTTATTGGCGTTATGACTCAGGATAAATTGTATGAGAAGACCATTTCCAATATGGTGGAGGTTAAGAGCCGTGGTGCGTACTGCATGGGTGTGACCACCTATGGCAACTACAGCGTGGAGGATACGGCTTCCTTCGTGACCTATGTGCCACAGATTGATGCGCATTTTGCAGCAAGCCTGGCGGTGATTCCGCTGCAGCTTTTGAGCTATTATGTGTCTGTGTCTAAGGGCCTGGATGTGGATAAGCCAAGAAATCTGGCAAAGAGTGTGACAGTGGAATAAAATGGAAAATCCTAGTCGCTATATGCGACTAGGCTTTTTTATTTGCAGGATGAAGTGGCAGCAAATAATCCTTTATTTCGTTAATATTTTGTAGTATGATATTAGGTGTATTTTTATAAAGCTATATTTGTTTATGTGTGCTGTACATGGTGTGTACAGTTATACATGATTTTGCTTTGGGAGAGGTTTTTATGCATAAGGAATATTTGATGGGCAATGAGGCCATTGCCCTGGGGGCTCTGGCTGCTGGGGTGCGGCTGGTGGCTGGCTATCCTGGCACTCCTTCTACGGAGGTGCTGGAGACAGTAGCGAAACATAGACTGGACAGTACCTATGTGGAGTGGTCTGTTAATGAAAAGGCTGCCATGGAGGTCGGTGCTGGTGCTGCTTATACTGGTGCCAGAGTTATGGTGACCATGAAGCAGGTGGGGCTCAACGTGGCTACGGATCCGCTTATGAGCCTGGAGTATATTGGCGTTAAGGGGGGGATGGTGATATTGGTGGCTGATGACCCTGGCCCGATTTCTTCCCAGACAGAGCAGGATACCAGGCATTTTTCCCGCTTTTCCAAGCTGCCTTGCTTTGATCCATCTACAGTGCAGGAAGCTTATGAGATGGTGCAGGAGGCCTTTGATTATTCAGAAAAATATGGCACACCGGTATTTTTGCGTTCTACTACCCGTGTTTCCCATGGCTATGCAGCTGTGGATGTAAAGGATGCGGAGGAATACAAGGTTACTGAGGCGGAGGGCTTTGTGAAGGACAAACGCTGGGTTATTTTCCCACGTCTCAGCTATCAGGCTCATATCAATATTGAAGCCCGCAATGTGGAGCTGAGCAAGGAGTTTTCCAGCTATAAGCGGAATATGATTATCCCTGCTGGTGCTGATATGAATCAGAAAAAGGGTATTGCTACTGGCGGTTTTAATTTTAACTATGTCAATGACGCCATGACCCAGCTGGGACAGGTAAGGGAGCTGCGTATTGCTACGCCACATCCGTTCCCTGAGGAGCTGGCGGTGCAGTTCTTAACAGGCTTAGATGAGGTCCTCTGTGTAGAGGAGCTGGATCCTGTTATTGAGCGTGAGCTTATTTATATTTGCGGTAAATACAATTTAAAGGTAAAAATCCTGGGGAAATTAACCCATGATGTGAAGAATTCTGGCGAAAATACTTGTGACAGCGTTTTAGAAAATGTGGCAAAGTTCCTGGAGGTGGCAATGCCTGAATCCATGGCCCTGGATAGTGCAGCGCTTGCAGAAATGCCAGATTTGCCAGTGCGTCCGCCTGTGCTTTGTGCCGGCTGTCCGCATCGTGCTTCCTTCTATGCTGTTAAGCAGGCCATGAAGGGCAAGAAGACTATTTTCTGCGGCGATATTGGCTGTTATACCATGGGCAACGCTATGCCTCTGGATATGGTGGATACCTGCCTGTGCATGGGTGCCGGACTTGGCATTGCCCAGGGCGTGGGCCATATAGAGCCCGATACCCGCTGCTTTGCTTTTGTAGGTGATTCTACCTTCTTTGCTTCTGCTATTACTGGGGCTGTGAATGCAGTTTATAACCAGGCAGAAATGACTTTAATCGTATT
>JAFPCE010000117.1 GCA_017390245.1 Selenomonadaceae bacterium | reverse complement strand
GACAAAGGCAATAAGGCCAGTATCCATAGAATCAAATAACCAGCCTAAGCCGGTAACCATTAAAAGCTTATAGTGAAATGAACCTACAGGCAGTTTTTCCAATCTTTCTAAAATCACAATTTACAACTCCCATCTATAACTACCTAAATAAATTATAGTGTCCATTTTACATATATTGACTACAGCTGTCAAGACACCTATATATAAAATCTGTCTATCAAAAATTTTATACTGCTTTGAATCATCTTCCAGAGAGTAGCAAAAAGGCCCGCTAAAAGCGAGCCTTCAAAGCAAAGTTATAATATTATTTTTTTGCGTACCTTACATACACCCTGGCAGCCTTAAAGCTTTCCAAAAGCTCCCATTCAGATGTATCAAAATCCTTCTCGAAATCGTCGAAGCGGCGGTTGTTCAGTACCAGATAAATATCCTTGTCCTGTGGCAGCTCCTCAAAGGAAATAAATGGCATAACATTTTTCGCATTCCAGCTCTTGCCATCTGGCAGCATCTCTGGAATCTTCTCAGCCTTCTCCAGACGGTATACCATCTTCTCACCATAATAAACCAGGGAAGTCTTGTAATCGCCATAGCTTACCACCAGATCATCTGCCTTCACTCTGTCCTTATAGACAGCGGCGATATTCTTGGCAGAATAGCCTTCATTTGAGCACATTGGCACAGCTAAGGCAAAGGTCAGAATACCATAAACTACCATAGTAATGCCAGCTGTAATCTTCACAAAACGCTCTCTGTTATACAGATAGCGGGCCATGAGAATAGCTATAGGCAAAAGTGCTGGCAAGGTATAGGTAGTATACTTGGTAGCCATGCACTGGTAGAAAATATTCACGATTAAAGCCCAGCACAGCAAAAAGGCAGCAGTGACATCTATCTCAGGCAGCTTCTTCTGCTTCACATACTTGATGATAGCAGCAGGCAGCGTCCAGCACCATGGCAGACAGCCAGCAAAGAAAATCATGAGATAGTACCACCATACATCCCAGCGGGGATGCTCAGACTGGGTAGCACGGAGGAAATTATGGACCCCTAAGAAATTGTTCACAAAATCCATGCCGTGCAGCTGATACATACTGAAATACCAGCTGCCAGCGGTGATAACATAAATCACAGCGCCAGGGATAAGCTTCATCTTCAGGATTTCTTTAAAATCCCTGCGGATGCAGATAAACACAGTAACGATAAAGCCTGGCAGCAAAAGGCCGATAGGTCCTTTATCTAAGGTTGCCAGTCCGGCAAATAAATAGCACAAATAGTACCAGTTCTTCTGGGCAGTGCTGTAGCCTAAGAAGAAGGCCGCCAATGCACCATTAAAGAACACAAATAACGTTAAATCTGTAATAACAGTCTTGGACAAAAGCCAGTATTCAAAGCATGTACCTAAGATACCAGCAGCCATCAGGCCAGTTTTCCTGTCATAAATCTTTCTGGCAAAGCCATAGGTCAGCCACAGTCCCAGTACACCAAAAAGGCCTGGAAACAGCCTGGAGGCAAATTCATTGATGCCAAATATCTTGTAGGCAGCAATCAGCTCCCAATAGAAGAAGGCAGGCTTATCATACCAGTAATTGCCATAAATTCTTGGAGAAATGTAGTCACCAGACTTCAGCATTTCCGTAGCAGTCAAGGTATAGTTGGACTCTACTGGATCTGTAATGGCAATAGCCCAGTTTCCCAGGAAGAATAACAGCAGCGCCAAAACGCCAATGATTGTTAAATCTTTCTTAGTTTCACTCATATATTTTGTCACGCTCCTTCACTGGCAGAGCTTAATCATCCACACGGCGGATATCAGCACCCAGCATTACCAGCTTGGTTACCAGGTTATCGTAACCACGGTCAATATGATGGATATAGCTAATCTGGGTTTCTCCCTCAGCCACCAGGCCAGCCAGTACCATAGCAGCACCAGCACGAAGGTCAGTTGCCTTCACAGGGCAGCCAGTAAGCTGGTCCACGCCCTCCACCATGGAAGTACGGCCATCAATGCGGATATGGGCACCCATGCGCTTCAGCTCCTCAACGTGCATGAAGCGGTTCTCAAATACAGTTTCTGTTACCATGCTGGTTCCCTTGGAAACTGCCTGCATAGCCATAAACTGAGCCTGCATATCAGTTGGAAAGCCAGGATATGGCATGGTTTTAATATCAACAGCAGTGGTCTGCTTGTCACAGGTGACACGGATGCCGTCAATATTTTCTTCAATTTCAACGCCAGCTTCCTTCAGCTTGGCAATAACTGGCTTTAAATGCTCACTGATGGCATTTTCAATAAATACATTGCCCCTGGTCATAGCTGCCGCTACCATGTAGGTACCAGCCTCAATGCGGTCAGGAATAATGGTATAGTTCTTGCCTATCAGCTTATTTACGCCCTCAATTTTAATGACATTAGTGCCAGCGCCACGGATGTTTGCACCCATAACATTGAGATAATTCGCTAAATCGATAATCTCAGGTTCCTGGGCAGCATTTTCGATAATAGTAGTTCCCTCAGCCATGGAAGCTGCCATCATGATGTTCTCAGTAGCTCCTACACTTGGGAAGTCAAGATAAATTCTGGCACCCTTTAAGCCCTCAGGTGCGCTGGCCTCAATGAAGCCATGGCCAATATTGATTTCTGCACCCAGAGCCTCAAAACCCTTTAAATGCAGGTCAATAGGACGGGTACCAATAGCACAGCCCCCTGGCAGGGAAATTCTTGCCTTGCCATAACGGGCCAGCAAAGGACCAATAATCAAAAAGGATGCACGCATCTTGCGGACTAAATCATAAGGTGCTTCACAGCTGTCAATCTTAGAGCCATCTACCAGCAAGGTATTCTTGTCAGCATTAAACTCTGCCTTGACTCCTAGCTGCTCTAAAACAGCAGTCAGTGTATGCACATCATCTAAAGCAGGAACTTCCTCTAATTTGCTTGGAGTGTCCTGACCTAAAAGAGTAGCTGCAATAATAGGCAAAACAGCATTTTTTGCCCCGCTAATCTTCACTCTGCCATTTAGTGGCTTGCCACCATTTATAATCAACTTTTCCATTTAAGCTTTATTTCCTCCTAATATAGGCACACTTTTCACAAGTATATTTCAGTTTATCATTTTCCACAACTCTATGCAAGTATATATTATAGTATCAACCTTATCTGCTAGACAT
>JAFPCE010000116.1 GCA_017390245.1 Selenomonadaceae bacterium | reverse complement strand
CTCACAGGTGGCTACTACATCGAGGCAGACAACAACTACAGCCGCGAAACCTACCACTTCCTGTCCTCGCATGGCAACACAATGTCCGTCCACGAACCCGACGAAGACATCATGCAGCCGGCACAGTTCCAGTACATCAAGGACACATGGAACGACATGGAGAACATTGTCTTCGGTAAAGACTATACCGATCCCGAAGCCGGTCTGCGCTCCGTCGTCGACGTCGATGCTGGCTGTAACAATGGTAACGTTGCGTTTATTTTCAATGAAAGGCAGTAAAAGGGCAGTGGTAGTGCCGGTATCGATGTAGATAACATCATCATCATTAATCAAATCCGCTGCCAGCTTAGCAATGATCAGCTTGTCATTTAAATGAGGGTCTTCAGCAGCCCAGCTGTGTGGATGGTTCTCTTCCTCCTGAGCTGGCTGTTCGTTGAGAACAATACCGCCATAGACTTTTTTGATACAGCCGGTTTTCTGTAGTTCAGCAATATCACGTCTGATGGTATTTTTAGATACCTGGAACACCTCACAGAGATGGTCAATAGTTAAGCTTGGCTTTTCCTGAAGCAGTTCCTGAATTTTGCGAATACGATTAATTTTCATTTACTCACCCGAATCCTCTTAATATTTCAAAAATAATCATATAGTGATTAATTTTTGAGTATCTTTGTAAATAATTATACATAAAATTAGCAACAAATACAAGAAAAATCATGACGAAATAGGACTTTTTTACAGATTTATTACAAAGATGTAAATTTTTTTTCGGTTCTTTGAAGGCTTTTCCGAAGCTTTTGCAGGACAGGTATTTTCTGGGACACTGCCTGGTACAGAGCTTTATTTTCGTATCCTTTTTCTGCTATATTGGCAGCTCATCCTTCATTTTCCAGGGGATTTACCAGGTGTCAGCTCAGAGCTACAGCTATATCTTTGGTCTGATTGGTATTGGCTTAATGGTTGTGGGTGTTTTGCCGGCTAAGCTGGCGGGGAAGGTGCCTGAAGCGAAGATTATGAAATATGCCTTAATTAGCCCTGTAGTGACCTGCTGTCTGCTGTTAGCAGCATTTATGTTTTACAGTCCTTTATGACTGGTAATATTGCTGATTCTTTTCAGTGTTGTGCCAATTTCTGTTTTAGGTGCTACCAGCTTTTCCCTGGCCTTGAATAAGCAGGGCAAGAATGCTGGCAGTGCATCTGCAGCCTTAGGCTTTGCCAGCATGTTTTTAGGTGGCTTATGTATGCCTCTGGCAGGGTATTTTGGTACTGATACAGGCATTCCTATGGCTGTGATTATGGTGATTGGTTATGGCCTTGGCTATCTTTGCTTTACTAGGATGATAGCCCCTGCCCATGAGGAATTGCAGTAAGCATTAAGCAATAGTTAAATAAATACTTGACCATTGTAATATATGTAATAAAATAGAGTTATCCACATTTCTCTTGTGAATAAACAGTGAATTGTGTGGATAACTCTTTATTTATGTAGATATATAGTCCTTTTATAGGGATAATTTTGTGGAAAAGGAGATTTTTTATGAGTTTTAAAGAAATAGCTGTGGAAGATTTAAAGGAGAATGCTTTTAAGGTTATCGGCAAGGACTGGCTGCTGGTAACTGGTACTGCCAATGGCAAAAGCAATGCCATGACAGCTTCCTGGGGCGGTTTAGGAATCATGTGGGGCAAGCCAGTGGCGTATATTTTCATTCGCCCTCAGCGCTATACTAAGGAATTTGTGGATGCAGGACAGCGCCTGACCTTGTCTGTCTTTGGTGAGGATAAGCGGAAAATGATGAGTTATTTTGGCACTGTATCTG
>JAFPCE010000115.1 GCA_017390245.1 Selenomonadaceae bacterium | reverse complement strand
GCATCTCTGCGGCACAGCCTACTACCTCAGTCATCAGCCTGCAGTTCCCAGGTGCACTTCCAATAGCCATCCGCAAACCTCTCACAGCCTAGAAGGTTCTCTCTGAGCTTCATAGATATTGTACTCTACCTGTTCTTTACTTTTACTTATGAAATTCTCTGTATTATATCAAAAATAAATTTACTTTTCAATACCAGCCACAGCATAGGAGGAAATCCCCTGGCCCTGGCCTGTAAAGCCCAGCCACTCTTCTGTAGTAGCCTTCACATTAATCTGGTCCAGCTCTGCTCCAAGGACTCTGGCAATATTTTCCCGCATAGTCATAATATACGGTGCCATCTTTGGCTTCTGAGCCACAATAGTAGCATCCACATTGCCTACACGGTAGCCTTTTCCCTGCAAAAGCTCACCAACACGCTGCAGCAGCTTCAGGCTGTCTGCATCCTTAAAGGCAGGATCAGTATCTGGAAAATGCTTGCCAATGTCTCCCAGAGCTGCCGCTCCTAACAGTGCATCAGAAATAGCATGCAGCAGCACATCTGCATCAGAATGACCCTTTAAGCCCTTTTCATAAGGAATATCCACACCGCCAATAATCAGCTTTCTGCCTTCCACCAGCTGGTGCACATCATAACCCATACCAAATCTAACCATCAGTTACTTGCTCCTTCCTTATTTAAAGCCTTTAAAGGCATCCCGCAGGCTGCTAATAGCCTCACCCATAGCCTCAGCTGACTTAGCCAGAAGCTTCTGCAGCTGCAGCTCCTCCAGGGTATCTGCCAATATGGACTTAGCCATGAGAATATCCTCTGGCGTAGTGATTTTAATATTGCCATAATCACTTTCCACCACATATACTGGCAGGCCCAGCCGTTCCACCAGGCTGGCATCATCAGTACCCAGGAAATCCTCCGCAATAGCCTGCTTGTTAGCTGCCAGCAGCACGCTGCGTTTAAAGCCCTGGGGAGTCTGCACCTCCCACAGGGTAGCCCTGTCTGGAGTATTAACCACTCTGCCTTCTGCATCGCAGACCTTAATGGTATTTTTCGCCGGTACTGCCGCAATGGCAGAGCCTTCCCTTATGGCCATGTCGATAACGCCTTCAATGGTTTTAACACTGACCAGTGGCCTTGCTGCATCATGCACCAGGATAATGTCATCATCCCTGGCGTCAGGCAGGCTCTTAATGCCATTTAACACGGAATACTGGCGCTCAGAGCCCCCTGCCACCACCTGCCATGGCTTTAAGCCAGGAGTTTTTTGCAGCAGTGACTGAGTTGACTTTACCTCAGCCTCTGCCACCACAACCACCAGGTTATCCACCTTAGGGCAGCTGGAAAACCGCAGCAGGCTGCGGATAAGTACAGGTACACCTGCTAAATCCAGAAAAACCTTATTAATATCAGACTTCATGCGTTTTCCCTTACCAGCAGCAGGAAAAATAACTGTAACCATACCCTTAGCCTCCTTTATTTTCAGCCCTTCAGTCTGCATTTCTCAGCAGTCGTGACAATGTTCCTTACACAACAGGCTTGGCGAAAATCAATCTGCCTGCAGAAGTCTGCAAGGCAGAAGTTACCTCTACCTTGATATTCTCATTAATATACTGGCGGCCATTTTCAATAACAATCATGGTACCATCATCCAGATAAGCAACGCCCTGTCCGTACTCCTTGCCTTCCTTCACTACAGACACCTGCATATACTCGCCAGGAATAACCACAGGCTTAACGGACTTGGCCAAGTCGTTGATATTCAGCACAGCCACGCCCTGCAGCTCCGCCACCTTGTTCAGATTGTAATCATTGGTAATGATTTTACCACCAGTCATCTGTCCCAGGCGAACCAGCTTGGAATCCACCTCGGTAATATCGGTGAAATCCGTATTAACTATTTCAATCTGGCTGGCACATTCAGTCCTGAGCTGCTGCAGAATATCCAGTCCCCGCCGTCCCCTGACTCTTTTCAGAGTATCAGCAGAATCAGCAATATGCTGCAACTCCTCCAGTACAAAAACCGGAATCAGCAGCTTGCCGTCAATAAAGCCGGAACGGCAAATATCCGCAATACGGCCATCAATAATCACGCTGGTATCCAGCAGCTTGCAGCCCACATAGCTGGCATAATTGGCAGGAGACGGCTGGGCAGCTGCCATCATACCGCCAGCCAAAGACGCCTCTGCGCTGCCAGCGCCATAGGATGGCTCCGCAGCAGCATCCGCCTGCACCTTGGGCTTCTTCTTCAGCTTCAGCATGCGCCCCAGCAATTCGCCAATTTCCTTCTGCTTGCGCACAACAATATGAATACCAAGATAACCGAAAACAATGCTGAACACCACCGGAATGTAGTCACCTACCACCGGTATATTGGAAAACGCCCCGCCTAATAAATTTGCAATTATAAGTCCAATAGCTAAACCGGCAACGCCAGCAATCACATCCTGCAACGGCATCTTGCTGAGCTGCCCTTCAACCCAAACGGAAAATCTCTGCAACGTGCTGGCCACAAAGGGTGAAATCAGATAGCCCACGGCAGCACCCACCGCCATGCCCAATGCTATCAGGATGACATTTGCCATAGTCAGCTTGTAGAGCCCCATAGAGGTCTTCAGCACCTCAGTGCTGATAAGCTCCGTCAGCACCGGGCTCGCCAGATGCACTATGACACCGCCAATCACCGCCAGCAATGCAGTAACAAAAAAACGAATAACCTTTACCAGCATTCCTTCTCACCTCCTTTCATCGTTACAATAACGCATAATATAGCAAAAAGATGAAAATCATCTGTATGCCCCTGCTTAACAAAATTAGGAGATATCTCCCAGTCCTGTCCCCGACACAAAAACAGCCTGTTACAGAAACAGGCTGCATACTACTCAATAAGCCGCTCCTGCGGCATAGCGGAACACAAAACTCAGCTATGATTGCTGTCAAGCTTTTCCATCATCCAGCCCTCCGCCTGCTCCGTAGACAGCTTCAGGGCAAAGGAAAGCTCACTGACAAATATCTGCCGCGCCAGCTCCAGCAGGCGTTTCTCACCGCCTGATATCCGCTTGCGCCTGTCCTGCAAAATCAGATTGCGGATTACCGCTGCAACCTCCAGAATGTCCCCTGTCTTTAACCGGTTCAGATTGCTGTGAAATCTCTTGTTCCAGCTTCCCAGAGGCCGTTCCGGCTCATCCAGCAGCACTTCCGCCACCCTGTCAATCATCTCCGGCGGTGAAATCTGACGCAGGCCGATACCATCCGCATTATCAGTAGGAATCATTATCCTGATATCGCCGACAGGCAGCTGCAAAATAAAATACTGCTTGACCTGCCCCATGATCTCGCATTCCTCAAGCCCGGCTATCTCGCCTGCACCGTGCATGGGGTAAACCACCTGGTCACCAACCTGTAACAAAATCACACCCCCTCTTACAAATCAACCGTACAAAACGATTATAACACAAAATAATTCACAAGAAAAGAAGTAATTTTATCATACATGCAATTTTCTGTCAATACAGATTATTATAACATGTTAGCATTTGCAGCCATCAGTCAATCCCTGGGCATGGCATAGCGCAGGGCTTCCGTCAAATCAGCAGCCCCATAGAGGGCAATCCCCTCCACAGCCTTTTCATTTTTCAGCTGCTGGTAGT
>JAFPCE010000114.1 GCA_017390245.1 Selenomonadaceae bacterium | reverse complement strand
GAGCAGATGGATGCTCTGGATAAGCTTAATATTGAGTATAAGGTGATTCCTGGTGTCAGCTCTTTCCTGGCTACTGCAGCGGCGCTGAAGCAAGAGTATACACTGCCTGGTATTTCCCAGACTGTGATTATTACCCGCAATGAAGGCAGGACTCCTGTGCCTGACCGGGAGAAACTGTGGTCTCTGGCTGCCCACAAGTCTACTATGTGCATTTTCCTCAGCATTACCATGCTGGACAAGGTGGTAGAGGAGCTGATTGCTGGCGGTTATACGGAGAATACTCCTATTGCTATCGTGCAGCGTGCTTCCTGGCCAGAGGAGAAGATTGTCTGTGCTACCTTAGGGACTATTTGTAAGGAGATTGAGGGCAAGGGCATTGACAGAACGGCTATGATTGTGGTGAGCGAGTGTCTGGCTGGCGACTATGAGCTGTCTCGCCTGTATGCGCCTGAGTTCAGCCACATGTTCCGTGAAGCCAGCAAATAATCTGGCAGATAACTGCGGTTAAGGCTGGCTGGATTTTGTTTTAAAAGTTTTAGTTTAAAGTGATAGTGATTTAAGCTATGAAATACGCAATTTTTACATCCACAATTAATGGCAGGCTTTTGGCGCTGAAAGCCAGGTCTGCGCTGCAGAATATGCTGCCTCAGCTGCAGGTTGATGTGTTTGTACATCAGAAAAGCCTGGGAGATGAGACAGAGGCAGTGGAAAATAATATTCAGAGCTACAGCAGGCTGGCACTTTTGATGGAGGATGCCTTTAAAAGCTATGAGGCTCTGATATTTATCATGGCCTCGGGTATTGTAGTCAGGAGCATTGCTCCCTATATTGTCAGCAAGACCAGCGATCCAGCGGTACTGGTAATGGATGAAAAGGGAAAGCATGTCATCAGTCTTTTATCTGGCCACTTGGGTGGTGCAAACCAGCTGGCTTCTATGCTGGCACCTGAGCTTGGTGGTGAGGCAGTGCTGACAACAGCTACTGATGTAAATGGCCTGTGTGCGCCAGATGCATTTGCACAGCTAGTGCATTGCCAGCCTGTAAAGCCTGGGAAGCTGTTATTTTTTAACAGCAGCCTGCTGGCAGGCTGGAGCATTACCTATCTGATGGATAAAGCTTTGGACTGCATAGAAAAATATGAGACAGTATTAGAGGCAAAAGGACTGCAGTATAAAGTCGTGGATGCTGATACACTGGCTTTATATTTAGATAATCTGGCAGCAGGCTTTAAGGCTGGAGCTGGCAGTGCGGTGGAAAAAAGTCTCTATGTGATTGTCAGTGAAAATGAGCTAAAACAGCATCAGCAGTTCTTGTATTTAAAGCCAGAAAGACTGGTGGCTGGCATAGGCTGCCGTAAGGGTGTTCCCAAAGAGCTGGTGCTGCAGGCTTTATCTGAGGCCTGCCATACTATTGGCTGGACAGAAAAGAGAATTGACCATCTGGCCAGCACATTGGTAAAGCAGGATGAACAGGGGCTTATAGAGGCTGCAGAGACTTTGCAGCTGCCCATTACTTTTTTTGATAATGAGGCTATGCAGGAAAAGATATATGGCTATAATCTGCAGGAATCAGCATTTGTGAAGAAAACTATTGGCGTTGGCAATGTATGTGAGGCTGCTGCACTTTGCTGGGCGGGAGATGGTGTCATAGCTTTGCCAAAGACAAAATATGAGAAAGTGACGGTGGCTTTAATATGGCAAAAATAACTGTTGTGGGTATCGGTCCGGGAAATTATGAGGATATGACTCCCCGTGCCAGAAAGGCTATAGAGGATGCTCAGCTGGTGGCTGGCTACAAGACTTATATCAGCCTGATAGAAGAGCTGATTCAGGATAAAGAGGTTATTGGCACTGGCATGACCCAGGAGGTTGACCGCTGCAAGGCTGCGGTGGAGGCTGCTCAGGCTGGTAAGGATACTGTTGTTGTTTCCAGCGGTGATGCAGGCATTTACGGCATGGCTGGTCTGGTGCTGGAGCTGGTGCTGCAGCTGCCACAGGATAAGAGGCCTCAGTGGGGCGGCGTTGTAGCTGGCGTTTCCGCAGTGCAGGCTTCTGCGTCTATTCTGGGTGCACCGTTGATGCACGATTTTGCAGTTATCAGCTTAAGTGACTGGATGACGCCTTGGGAACTGATTCAGAAGCGGGCCCGCCTGGCTGGCGAAGGCGATTTTGTTATTGCCTTGTATAATCCAAAGAGCAAGCACCGTCCAGATTATATTTACAAGATTCAGGAAATTCTGCTGGAAAGCCGCAAGGGTGATACTCCTGTAGGCATTGTGACTAGCGCTACCAGGGAGAAACAGCAGGTAGTTATTTCTGACCTGGCTCATTTTACTGAGGAAGAGATTGGCATGTTCTCTCTGGTGGTAATTGGCAACAGCAATACCTACGTCCAGGACGGTTTTATGGTGACATCTCGTGGCTATAAGCTGCCAGAAGCAGAATAAAGCTGCTGGCGATTTGTGCTGTGATAGGATAAGTATAAGTTGACTTAGACATATTACAGGCAGATGCTGATAAAGTAACAGAGATAAGTATATAAGCAGTTTGATAAATGAGGCGGTAACATGATTTTTGTAGCAGCTGGCACTCAGGATGGCCGGGAACTGGCTGGCTATCTGCTGAAGATGGGCTATGAGGTAGTGGCTTCTGTGGTCAGTGCCTATGGTGAAAGCCTGCTGAAGCAGTACCAGGGCATTAAGATTAATTGTGAGCCATTAGATGTGGCTGGTTTTGTGGAATATTTTAAGAAGCATCATATCGAGGCTTTTGTAGATGCTTCCCATCCCTATGCAGTGAATGCATCCCAGAATGCTATGGATGCCTGTCACAAGGCAGGGATTCCCTATATCCGGTTTGAAAGGCCAGAGACGCCATTAAAGTATGATAAGGCTCATTATGTGGATAGCTATGAGGCAGCAGCCAAGAAGGCGGCCGAGTTAGGCGACAGCATTTTTCTTACTACTGGCAGCCGTAATCTGGGTGTGTTTGCCAAGGCTGAAGCCTTAGCAGGGAAAAGGGTTATCTGCCGGATTCTGCCAGAGCCAGGAGTGGTTGAGCAGGCTATTTCACTGGGGTTTACGCCAGCTAGCATTGTGGCTATGCAGGGGCCATTTTCCCTGGAAATGAACAAGGCTTTTTTCCAGCAGTGTAATACCCAGGTAGTGGTGACGAAAAACAGCGGCCATACTGGCGGGGCTGATACTAAGTTTGCTGCAGCTATGGAGCTGGGACTGGAGCTGGTGATAATTGACAGGCCGAAAATAGAGTATGATGCGGAGGCAGACTGCAATGAAGGGGTGCTGTTGCTTCTTAAAAAACAGGGGATATAAAAGAATTGTCTAGTTTTGTTTTATGCAGTGCCGAGCTCGGGACAGACGTACTTTTCTCCATTCGCCCTTAAACAATCCATAATTTTTAGTAGTGCTTTTCTGTAGAGCGCCAGGATACATTTTGCAATGCATCTAACTGGCGCCTCACAAGCCGGTATCTATATAGTTTATGTTATGGATTGCCTTTCCTGCGGAAAGTAGAAGGGCTCAAGTAACATAGCAGGATTTTGAAAAAAATCGTGCTCATAAGTTGCTCCGAAAAGCAGTCTGCTCCCTCACTTACAATGGCTAGTACCTGAAGACTGTCTCATAGAAAAAATCGTTGTAAAGCATAATGTCAGCTCTTCATATAGTCTTATTGCAATCTGCTTTTTATTATGTATATGTAATCTGATTTTTAATAAGCATTGATTAGGGGGATAAAGATATGGATTTTATTAAGAAGCCAATGGAGATAGAGAATAGGAGTATGGAGATTATTGCGCCTTATCTGGAGGGGCTGCATTTGAATGAGGAGGAGACGAAGGTTTTTTCCCGTATTATTCATGCGGCTGGTGATGTGGAGTATGCGCCTATTATACGCCTGCATCCTGAGGCTATTGCGAAGGCTAAGGCCGCTTTGCAGAGTGGCTGCAATATTTATACTGACGTAGAGATGGTGCGGACTGGCATCAACAAGCGGAAGCTGGCTTCCTTTGGGGGACAGGTTTTCTGCCGTGTGGCTGACCCTGAGATTGCTGAGCTGGCGAAAAAAGAGGGTATTACCCGTTCTATGGCTGCGATGCGAAGCTTTGGCAAGGCTTTAGATGGCAGCATTGTGGCTGTGGGCAATGCTCCAACTGCTCTTTACGAGGTGCTGCGAATGGCTGAGGAGGAAAATATCCGTCCTGCACTGATTGTAGGCATTCCTGTAGGCTTTGTGGGAGCTGCTGATTCTAAGGCTGTGCTGGCGAAGAATACCATGGTGCCTTATGTGACTGTGGAGGGAACTAAGGGGGGCAGTCCTATTGCGGCTGCGGTGATTAATGCCATTATGTATATTATTGACAATACCAGACCGTAATATTAACAATAATATTGATGACATAAGGACGTGTTTTTATGAATAGTTGTCATAATATACCGCGGGTGGTGATTGGGGCTGTTAGCAGTGGCTGTGGCAAGACTACTGTGGTTACTGGTCTTTTGTCGGCGCTCAGGCAGATGGGTATCAGGGTGCAGTCCTATAAGATTGGTCCTGATTATATTGACCCTGGCTATCACCGGCTGGCTAGTGGCAGGCCTTCTCACAATATTGATACCTGGCTTTTGTCCAGGGAAACCATGATTAATACCTTTATTAATACTGCAAGGGATGCAGAGCTTTCTGTTATTGAAGGTGTTATGGGCCTCTATGATGGCGGTAATAATGGTATCAGCTCCACTGCGGAAATTGCTAAACTGCTGCAGGCACCGGTGATTTTAGTGGTGGACTGTAAGTCTATGGGAGCTTCTGCCGGGGCTATTGCTTTAGGCTTTAAGCATTATGATCCAGAGGTGCATTTAGCCGGAGTGATTTTAAACCGCCTGGGATCAGAGAATCATTTCCGCATGGTTAATGAAGCTATGGACAAGCTGGGGATTCCTGTTTTAGGTGCAGTGTACCGCAATAATGAGCTGGTGATGCCAGAAAGGCATTTAGGCTTGCTGCCAGTGGAGGAAAACCAGGAACAGCAGGTTATTGATAAAATGGGCCAGGCTATGGAAAAGCAGTTAAATATTGCTGAGATTATGCAGCTGGCAGCCCAAGCTCCTGCTTTAGTACCTGTGGCAGATAGTGCCCATGATTTTATTTCTCAGGTAATTGAGAGCAGAAAGCGCACTTTTCCAGATGATTTTGGCAATATCCGCATTGGCGTAGCCAGAGATGATGCTTTTTCCTTTTATTATGCTGAGAGCCTGGCTGTTTTAGAGCGCTTAGGTGCACAAATTGTGGAGTTCAGCCCGCTGAAGGATAAAAAGCTGCCTCAGGCAGATGGTCTTATTTTCGGCGGCGGTTTTCCCGAGATGTTTGCCCGGGAGCTAAGCAGCAATGAATCTATGCTGGCAGATATTCAGCGGGCAGCCATGAAGGGCATGCCTGTTTATGCTGAGTGTGGCGGCTATATGTACCTGAGCCGGGGACTTACTGACTTTGACGGGGAAAGCTATCCTATGCTGGGGCTTCTGCCTACCAGTATGCAGATGAATAAGAAGCTGCAGATGGTGGGCTATGTGGAAGCAACACTGCAGGAGGACTGCATTTTAGGTGAAAAGGGCATGAAGCTCCGAGGGCATGAATTCCATTTTTCCTCTGAGCCAGATAACGGTGAAGAAAAAACAGAAAATGATGCTAAGCGGGCCTTTTCTATCCGCCGTATCAGGAATAATAATGTTTATTCTGGGGGCTTTATCAACGCTAAAGGCAATGTGGCAGGGTCCTATCTGCATATTCATTTTGCTGGCTGTCCTGAGGCTGCTGCAGCCTTTGTGAGAAGCTGCTGGAATTATAAGATTAATAGCGGCTGGTGATATATTACACTGACTAGATTTACTGGAATAAGAGCTAAACTGACTTTGATTTTTATTTTTTATAGAATAGTGAGGGATAAAGCTTGGGCAAGCTGATTTTAGTTACTGGCGGTGCCAGAAGCGGCAAAAGCTCCTTTGCAGAAAAGTATGTGGCCAAATATGGCAAAAATATCGCCTATATTGCCACATCACAGGTGCTGGATGAAGAAATGGCCTACAGGGTAAAGCTGCATAGAGAAAGGCGTCCGGAAAACTGGCAGACCTTTGAAGCACCCAAAGATGCTCATGCAGCTATTTCTGAAGCTGGTAAGACCTGCGATATGATTCTTTTTGACTGCCTGACAGTTTATATCAGTAATATCCTTTGTGGTATGGACAACCTGGAGGATGAGGAGTTATTGTTTCAGACTGTAAAGCAGCAATATGAGCTGTTATTGCTGGCTGTGGGAGAAACTGAAGCCACAGTAGTCATTGTAACCAATGAGGTAGGCGCTGGCATTGTGCCTATGAACAAGCTGGCAAGGCATTTCCGGGATTTAGCAGGGCTGGCTAATCAGGCTATGGCCAAAGAGGCCGCTGAGGTGTATCTGGTGGTGTCAGGCATGGCTGTAAACGTGAAAAAATTAGCGGAAAATTTGTAGAAAAGCAGG
>JAFPCE010000113.1 GCA_017390245.1 Selenomonadaceae bacterium | reverse complement strand
TGAAAGAGCAGACTTCTACATACAAAAAGACCTGCCTTATGGCAGGTCTGCATAACAATAAAGCTCAATGCTTAATGTTCATTTTTATCAAGGCGTTCCATGGACCAGGCCTCTGTTTCTGGAATATCCTTCTCCAATATAAAGGAAAGCTCACTGAAAAAAATCTGCTTGGCCAGATCCAGCAGCCTTCTTTCGCCACTGGAAATCTTCCGTTTCCTGTCCTGCAGAATCAGATTGCGTATAACCGCTGCTGCTTCTAACAAATCTCCGCCCTTGAGCCGGTCCATATTCCGGTGGAAGCGCTTATTCCAGCTTCCCAGGTTAGGCTCTGGCTTTCCCAGCAATGTTGTTTCCACCTGGGACACCATCTCCGGAGGTGAGATTTGCCGCAGACCGATATTATCCACATTATCAGTAGGCAGCATAATCTTGATGTTCCCTAAAGGCAGCTGCAGTACATAGTACTCCCTCACTTGTCCCATTATCTCGCATTCCTCAATGCAGGTAATCTCGCCAGCACCATGCATCGGGTATACGATCCTATCGCCAACCTGTAACAAAAGTACACCCCCCTTACAGAATTCTCACTATTTTTATTATAGCACAAATTTCTGCAAGTAAAAAGATGTAATTTTATCACATACATATATTCATGTCAACCATAAGGGCAGATTATATTAAATATATTTGCTAAAATATAGCTTCGGCTTAAGCCCCCAAAATCCAGGAATTACTCCTTAGGCATGGCATACCGCAGAGCTTCTGTTAAATTGCCAGCACCATAAAGCTTGATGCCGGTTATTTTTGTTTCCTTTTGCAGCTGCTGCAGATTTTTTTCTGGCAGCACCACACTGGTAAAGCCCAGGCGCTGGGCTTCCCGGATACGCACCTCTGCCTGGCTCACAGCTCTCACCTCACCAGAGAGGCCTACCTCGCCAAAGACAATGGTCTGAGGCCGCAGGCGCCGGCCTGCATAGCTGGAGGCCATAGCAACGCATATCCCTAAGTCAGCTGCTGGCTCATCAATGCGGATACCGCCAGCCACCTTGACATAAACATCACAGGCACCAATAGAAAGGTGTACCCGCTTCTCCAGCACCGCTAAAAGCAGCTGCAGCCGCTTGATATCTACAGAGTCAGAGGTACGCCTAGGGGGCACATAAGGAGTCTGGGCCACCAGGGCCTGTATCTCTACCAGAAGCGGTCTGGTGCCCTCAACAGCTGGCACAATGGTACTGCCAGTTTCATCTGTACGCTCTGACAGAAACAGTCTGGAAGCATCAGGCACATCGATTAAGCCTATGTCTCTCATTTCAAAGAGGCCGATTTCATTGGTACTGCCAAAGCGGTTCTTTACCGCCCGCAGCAGCCTGTACTCAGAATTACTGCCACCCTCAAAATACAGCACGGTATCCACAATATGCTCTAACACTCTTGGGCCAGCCAATGTGCCATCCTTAGTGACGTGTCCCACCACAAAGACAGCAATGCCATTGGTCTTGGCTATCCGCAGCAGCTCTACGGCACATTCCCTGACCTGGCTGACGCTGCCAGGAGCGCTCTGGATATCTGGACGGAAAATAGTCTGGATAGAATCAATAACTACCATTTCCGGCTTCAGATTAGCAATATGCTGTTCAATCAGCTCCAGATTGGTTTCGCTGACAACCATAACGCCATCAGCCAGGGCCTGCAGCCTGTCTGCCCGCATTCTCACCTGCTGGATGCTTTCCTCACCTGTCACATACAGCACCTGCCTGCCAGCAATGCCCTCATTGGCACACACCTTCAGGGTCAGGCTGGACTTGCCTATGCCCGGATCACCAACTATCAGAATCATCGAGCCAGGTATGATTCCTCCCCCCAGCACTCTGTCCAGCTCCTGGGAACCAGTAGCCATACGGGGATATTCCTCAACAGCTACCTCTTTGATAGGGCAGGGCTTGCTGTTTTCTGAAAGGCCCAGATTTAAGCCCCTGGATTTACCTGTCTCAGGCTGGACGATTTCCTCCACCATGGTATTCCACTGCCCGCAGCCAGGGCATTTCCCCAGCCATTTAGAAGATGTATAGCCACAATCCTGGCACAAAAACATGGTTTTCTTTTTCGCCATGCTGTTATTTCTCCTTCCCCCTGTCTGGTTCTGTTAATATCTTCAGACACCACTTAGCAAGCCATACCAATGCCACACAAAAATTCAAGACAAAATTCTTCAGTTGCTGGCCAAAGACTTCTGGCGCCAGCTTATTTCTGCTGCCCTGCATCAGGAAAATTCCGCCAATGTCACAAACATGGAGCGCAGCAGCTTGACTCTTGGTTCTGTAGGCATGTTGGCATAGGCAGAGCTGGCCGCCTGCATCACAATAGCTCCCTCCCGGGAAGAAATCATCTGATGCTGTATCAGGTACCTGACCATGGCTTTTATCTCCACAAAATCCGTATCATCATCAATCTTATCCACCATTTCCTGATAGATAACATTCTGCAAAGGCACTCTGACTATACGGATAAAGCCCCCCAGTCCCCGGCGGGATTCTACTGCAAAGCCCTTATCCTGGGTAAAGCGTGTATTTAAAACATAGCTAATCTGGGATGGTGCACAGGATATCTCATCTGCAATATCTGTGCGGCGCAGCTCCACCTGTCCCGTCTGCTGCTCAGCCATCCGGCGCAAAATATATTCCTCAATCATATCAGCAATATTACTCATAGAAAATCACCCTTTTTATATAGACACAAACTGACCTATTGACCTTTACTATATTATATTTGACTAATTGACATTTTGCAATAAAAAAATAAAACTGCCACCCTTAGGCAGCAGTTTATCTCTTACTCTTCTATATTGTTTTCAGTGTGGGCAATCTGGCCCTTGGCCTGCTCCATAGTATCCACAGCGCCATCACAGCTCTGCTTAATAGCTGCAGACATGTTATTCATATTCTCCAGCACAGCTGCCGACATGGAATTCATATTGTTAATGACATGATCCATCATGTCCCGGGCATAGCTTTCCGCACCAATTCGCAGCTGTGTAGCATAAGCCTCAGTTTCGCTGCGCATTTTCTTAGCATTTTCCACAGACTGGTTCATAATGGCCTCTGCCTGCTCCTGAGCCTGTTTTACCAGGGTGCTTTCCTCCACAGCCTTCTGGGCAAACTCCTGGGCTCTCTGCATGGTAGAAGCAGCCTCATGATTAGCGTTATCCAAAATGCGTGCTGCCTCCTGCTGGGCCGCTTCAATGATTTCATCCCGCTGCTGGCAAATCTCTACAGCATTATCAATCTCCCTTGGCAGCTCACTGCGGAGATTGTCCACCAGATGAAACAGTTCAGTATCATCTATCATCATTTTGCCAAAAACAGGCACTCTCTGGGAATGAGAAATAAAATCCTCTATTTCCTCAATAATATTCTCTACGGACATGTCACTAACCACCTTTTATGTAAGGCCTTCAGGCCAAATTTACACTTATCTATATTATTATAGCCCAAATTAATTTTATCTGCTTGAAAATTACCTGTTTTTTATAAAATCTGCCACACACTGAGGTACCAGCGGAGCAATATCTCCTCCGAAATTCAGCAGCTCCCTCACTACAGAAGAGCTGTAGCTGTTATATTCAGGCCTGCCCAGCAAAAACATGGTATCCAGCTGAGGGTGCATTGCCTTTATCAGCTGTGCCTGTCCCTGCTCGTATTCATAATCAGTCACAGACCGCAGGCCTCTGACAATAAAGCCGATATCGTGCTGTAGCATGTAGTTAGCCAGCAGCCCGTCAAAGGCAACAATTTTTACATTAGGCAGATGCTTTGTGGCCTCTGCTAAAAGCCTGCTTCTTTCCTCTACGGAAAACATGGGCTTTTTCCTCACATTGCTGAAAACCCCGATATACAGCTCATCAAAAGCTGCAGCAGCCCGCTCAAAGATATCTACGTGTCCCAAGGTTACCGGGTCAAAGCTGCCCGGACATATAGCGCGTCTCATTCACTAGCCCCGCCTTCCTGCCCCGCCAGGATATTTTCCTGCTTTGGCAAATGATAAAAGCTCAGCTGGGAAACCTTGCCATACCGCTGGTTTTTCACCAGCCTCAGCCTGGTGGTTGCCGGCAGGTCATTTTCATCACCGCCATGCTCTACTATCACCAGTGCATCCTCAGCTAACAGCGTCCCCTTATCCAGAAGCTCTAAAGCCTTGTGGGCAAAGCCCTGATGATAAGGCGGATCGCAAAAAACCATATTAAACTTTTCACCCTGCTGCTCCAGCCGCTGCAGGTGTACAAAAACATCTCCTGCCAGAATCCTGCATTTATCCGCCAGATTTGTATGCTGGGCATTAAAGGCGATGATATCTGCAGTGGCCTTATCAATGAAAACAGCACTTGCAGCGCCACGGCTAAGTGCCTCCAGCCCCAGTCCGCCAGTACCAGCAAATATATCCAGTACCCTGTTTTCCAGCACATCCTCCCCCAGAATGCTGAAAAGTGATTCTTTCATTCTGTCTGAGGTAGGCCTGGTGCTCATGCCAGCTGGTGTTTTCAGCTTACAGCCCTTGGCAGTGCCAGTTATAATACGCATAAAAAGCTACTCCAAAAATACAAATTTGTTCTTTTATTCTAACACATTTTCCTCCCATGGTGAATAGTATTTTGGGTCAACCGCCTGCTTTCTGCTAAGCCAGACTATCTGGATAAAAATTTTTTAATTTTCAGCTAAATTTCATTTGCCTTCATAGGATTTACAGATTTCTATAGTATTATACACACATAGCAGAAAACAACTGCTATATATCCCATCCTAATATATATTCCATCCCTCCAAAAAACCTGCATCCCCTGTGCAGGTTTTTTTCGTGTCTGTTTTTATCCATACAAAGATCTCCTGCAGCCATACATGCAGCTCTGCCAGCCCTAATCCATTCCCGGCCGGCCAGCTAATATATTTATGCACAAAAAAGCACTACCCAGTAAAATGAATAGTGCGTAATTTCATGGCTGGGGTAGCTGGACTCGAACCAACGCATGCTGGATTCAGAATCCAGTGCCTTACCAACTTGGCGATACCCCAATATTCATTTGCTATTGTGTCACAACAATAAATATGATACACATCTGCAAAAGCTTTGTCAAGAATTTTTTCAATATTTTTTATTTAGCATAAAGCTCCATTTGAGTCTGCATATTCACCTCAAAGGTTCTGGGCCATGGGAAATACATGTCTCCCTGGAGATTTCTCACCGTAAAAACAAAGCTCCGCCCAGCTGCTGTTACAGTGAACTCCCTTTCCATAGCCTGGCTGTGGCCTAAATATCCTATGCTCTGTCCCATAGCCTGCCGCAGCATCTGCAGGCTCCACTGGTAATTATGCTCTAAATCAAGATCATAAACATTTTCATAGCCAGCTTTATGGAGTCTGTCATTTACCAGAGTAATAACATCCTTCAGATAATAGTAGTCCTCACAGAACCGGTTATTTAAGTTCACTATATTGCTGTAAACCACAGCAGGCACTTCCTCTGCTGAAGCATTAGCTAAAGTAGCATGATACAGCTGAACCTGGGCTATGGCAGTGCCAATAGAATTGCTGGCAGTATTCCAGCCGCTGTAGGCAGCCAGACCATTTAAAGGCATTTTACTTTTTAACAATACGGGAAATAATGTTTCCTGAGCCTGAAAGTGCTGGCTCATATCCACCAGTGCCACCATTTTCCCCTGAGCCAGATAGTTTTCTATTTTCCTGGCAGCTGCAGCTCTTCTGTTCATGTTGTCAGCATCACCACAGGATATAAACAGCACTGCATCTGCTGCCTGACTGTCAGAAACCTCCTGTGACTCTGTGAAGCGCAGCCGCTCTCTAACAGTCTCTCCCATGGATACAGCCATATAAGGCATAACCTGGTCCTCTGTCTCTGGCACATTATAATCAAGATAAAAGCTCATATTCTGCTTCTGCTGGGATAGCTGCATTTCTGCCAGCATCCCCAATGCCAGCTCATCAGCACCATGGAGAATCACTGCCTGCTTTTCGCTAATATGATTATGCTGGAAAAATTCCTGCAGCTCCCGCTTTTCAATATTAGGCAGGCTGTACTTTTCTCCATCATCCTGGCCTAAAACCAGCTGCTTGATAGTCCCCTGCTGTGCCATTAAAGCCAGCTGGCGGTTCAGATAACCATTATTGGCATAAAGCTCCCGGTACTGTGCCAGCTGCTCCTTAGGTATATCTGCTTCCAGTTCCCGGATTTTCTCTGCCACCTGCTGCTTATCAGTGAATTTTGTCATTTCCTCACCAGCAGTATCTTCCAGGCTTTCTGCATCTGCTGCAGTACCATCTTCTGGCCACTGGCCTAATACCAGCATGCCCTGCAGCCTTGACCACTCCAGCAGATTTTTTCTGTCCTGATAGCCTTCTATAGCTGCTGGTGGCTGCATCCTTGGCAGAATATTAAAGGCATATATTGTCTTTCCTATATTTTCCTGATGCAGCTGCTGGAGAAAAGCCAGCAAATCCTCTATTTCCTTTTTATCTGCAGTTCTTTCCCGGGATGCCAGCAGTCCTCCATACAAAAGCTGGTCTATGGAGATAATTGCTCCATCACAGCGGGGCAGCTCCTGCTGCAGCCATTTTCTTAGGCCAGCTGTATCTCCTGCCAGAGTGTAATAATCCATCAGCTCATGAGGCGGTACTACCACTTCTATGCCCGCTGTCCTGCCATTTGCCTGTACAAGCTCCTGGCATGGTGGCCTGCTGTCTAAAGGCACCAGAATAATCCTCTGCTTTACTTCTGGATATTTATCCACCAGGGTTCCTTGTGGCTGAGGATGCAGCATATACATAAAGCCAGCAGCCACGGATACCAGCATCACCAGCCATATAATAATTTTGCCAATTTTTTCTTTCATAAATACACCGAATATACTAAAAACACCTGAATCTGCTTAAGAAAAAAGCCACTCCCCAGAGAGTGGCCTTTTAAGCTTTTAAAATTTCTTTGGCTGTACAAAGAGAGCCTTAATGGTAATGTTAACCTTCTTTACCACCATGCCTGTCATATACTCCATTTCCTTACGCACCTGGCTCTGCAGCTGCTGCACCAGTGTTGGAATATGCTTGCCATAGGACACAACCACATCGCAGCTGATAACCATGCCAGAGGCCTCAAAGCCTACCTCACCGTCACCCTTATAGGCATGCTCAATGCGGACATCTGCCACCTTGGTAACATTTTCGCCATCCACCAGCAGGCGGCGCACTATGGCCTTTAATGCCCAGTCATCAATAATCAGCTTGCCATAATAGCTGAACACCGGACGGACAATGGACTTTTCCCCTAAGCGTCTGGCTTTGCCTTCCCTAGGCTTCTTTTTCAGCAGGGAATTAATAGGATCCACCAGATAACCGGAAAAATGAGGCTTCAGCTCAATGGTAGGCACTGGAATGATATGCTTGCCTTCCCTGAGGCGGTGATATCTGGCCTTGTCCATTTCCGACTGGGTAGCAATATCCTCAATGTGAATAAATCTGCTGACAGGCGGTATCTTCAGCGCCTTAGCGATTTTCTGCACCATGTTCTCAGATGTACCTAAAAGGAGAATACACTTCGGATGAGTACTTTCTATAGCCTCAGCTACTTCTCTGGCATGGCCAGGCAGTACGAAAATAGCACGCTTCACAGCCAGCACCTTATTTTTCTCACGCTTAGCTGATTTACCTGCAATGATTTTTCCATCTTTAATATACAGCCCGTCATCAATAATGGCATCTGCCTGATTATTGTGGGCTACTAAAAGCGCCCTGTGGCTTTTGCCTGTGCCACTTGGACCTACTAATGCAATGACCTCCATAAGCCACCCTCTCTCAGATTTCCGGCTCGCGATAAAGCTCGGCTGCATAAGCGTCATCTATAACAAACTGGCCCAGTTCAGCTGGATATCTGCCAGCAATGCCATGATAATCAGAGCCGCCAGTAACCAGCAGATGATATTTTTCTGCCAGAGCCAGATATTTCTCTGTCTCTTCTGCACTGTGCTTTGGATAAATGGCCTCAATGCCTTCAATGCCATTTTTCAGCAGCTGTTCCACCAGTTCATCGTCATGAATCAGCCCTGGATGTGCCAGTACCGGTGTACCGCCGCTTTCCTTGATTAACCTGACAATCTCCTCTGCCTCCAGGCGGTAATGGGATACATAGGCAGGCTTGCCCTTGTCCAGAATCTGATCAAAGGTATCCTTGATGCTAGGGAAAAATCCTTTAGCCACCAGTGCCTGGGCAATATGGGAACGGCTGATGCTGGTACTGCTGTCAGCAATCTGCAAAACATCAGTCTCAGTTAAGTCATACCCCAGAGCCCGAATCTTTTCAACCATGGCAGAAAATCTGCTCCATCTGGCCTCTACCACATCATTTAAGCGCTCACTGAGCTCTCTGTTATATATATCAATGTTATATCCCAGGATATGCACAGATCTGATATCATGATGTGCACTAAACTCAATGCCAGGAATAATCTTTATGCCCTTCTGGGGATACAGGCCAGCCTCGTAAAGCTGTGCCACCCCGTCCACTGTATCATGGTCAGTAATAGCAATATAATTTAACCCTGCAGCTTTGGCTGCCTCCACCAGCTCCTCTGGAGAATACACTCCGTCCGAACAGGTTGTATGCATGTGCAAATCGCTTGCCATCTATTCCACCTCATCTATATTTCATACCTTATACAATTCGCCAGAAGTATGAAAAAGTCCTGCTTTTATGAAAAACACAAATTACTCTCTAATCATAACTCTTTCAATGCTAACGGCTTTTTTCGTATTTGTATCAATATCTATTACAACTGCAGAATATACCGCTGGTCCCTCAGCCAGGTCAAAACGCACTGGCCTGCAGGTGGTAAATTTCTGGATAATAATCTCCGGCTTAACACCTAAAACAGAATTCCATGGTCCCAC
>JAFPCE010000112.1 GCA_017390245.1 Selenomonadaceae bacterium | reverse complement strand
GCTGCCAGATTTTCTCTGCTGTAGAAGGCATAAATGGCTCAATTAACACGCTGATAATGCGCAGGGATTCCATGAGATTGTACATAACATTGGCCAGCTCCTGCTTCTTCCCAGGATCCTTAGCCAGTGCCCATGGAGCAGTCTCATCAATATACTTATTAGCACGGCTGATAAAGCCCCAGACACTCTTGATAACATTGCTGATTTTCATGTCAGCCATGCCTTCATCAAAGGTCTTAACAGAAGCCATAGCATCGCTTATCAGGGACTCATCAATCTCAGAACGTCCTTCAGCTGGCAGCACCACACCCTGCTGGAATTTGCCAACCATATTCAAAGTACGATGCAGCAGATTACCTAAATCATTTGCCAGATCAGAATTAATTCTCTGAATCAGAGCATCTCGGGAGAAATTTCCATCCTGTCCCAGATTAATCTCCCGCAGCAGGAAATAGCGGATGGTATCAGCACCAAATTCCTCAATAAGGCCAATAGGATCTACTACGTTGCCCACAGATTTGGACATCTTGCTGCCATTTACTACCAGCCAGCCATGGCCATATACCTGCTTAGGCAGTGGCAGATCCAGTGCCATCAAAATGCAAGGCCAGATAATGCTGTGGAAACGGACGATTTCCTTGCCCACCAGATGAATATCTGCAGGCCAGAATTTATTAAACTTCTCAGGGTCATCCAAAAAGCCAATTGGTGTCAGGTAGTTAGTTAAAGCATCAAACCATACATAGATAACATGCTTGTCATCAATAGGCACTGGAATACCCCAGTCAAAGGATGTACGGGAAATACACAAATCCTCCATGCCCTGCTTAATGAAGTTAATCATTTCATTTCTGCGTGATACAGGCTGGATAAAGTCAGGATTAGCCTCAATGAACTCTAAAAGACGGTCTGCATACTTGCTGATTTTAAAGAAGTATGCCTCCTCAGAAACAGGCTGCACTGGACGGCCACAGTCTGGGCAGCAGCCATTTTCATCTAACTGATGCTCAGTCCAATAGCTTTCACATGGAGTACAATACAAGCCGGTGTAAGAGCCCTTATAAATATCACCCTTAGCGTAAATACGGCGGAAAATTTCCTGTACCACCTTTTCATGGCGCTTTTCTGTAGTGCGGATAAAATCATCATTGGAAATATTCAGCATCTTCCAGAGATTCTGAAAGCCCTTAACAATAGGAGTTACATACTCCAATGGAGTGATGCCCTGCTCCTCAGCCTTCTGCTGAATCTTCTGGCCATGCTCATCACTGCCAGTCAGGAAAAACACATCATCACCAGCTAAACGATGGTAACGGGCTACAGAATCTGCAATTGTAGTGCAATATGCGTGGCCAATGTGCAGCTTAGCACTTGGATAATAAATAGGTGTTGTTATATAAAAGCTTTTGTTACTCAAAAAAAGACCTCCCATAGAACCTTTATTTATTTCAGCTATTTACAGTCTCTGCCTGCAAAATAGCCTGATATACATCTCTGCGGCTCATGCCCAGCAGCTTCGCTGCCTCACGCATAGCCTCTTTTCTTGGCATTCCTTCTGCCTCAAATTTTGCCACAGCCTCCATAGGTGAAAGCTGCTTTTCTGCCAGGTTACTATCTGCCTGCTGAGGGTCACAGCCTGCCACAATCAGCACAAATTCCCCCCGGGGCTCGTTGCTTTGGAAATATTCCTGGATTTCCCCTATGGTACCACGGCAAAATTCCTCAAATTTCTTAGTCAGCTCCCTGGCAGCCACCATAGCTCTCTCCTGGCCAAAATATTTAGACAGCAGCTCCAGTGTCCCCATCAGGTGATGTGGTGCTTCATAAAAAATTAAGGTTTCCGGACTTGCTGCTATGCGCTGCAGAAGCTCGGTCCGCTTCTTGCTGCTTTTAGGCAGAAAGCCGTAAAAAGTAAATGCTGTTGTATCCAGCCCGGAACAAATAAGTGCTGATAATGCTGCGTTTGCCCCTGGCAGAGGACTAACCTTAATGCCAGCCTCTATGGCCAGCATAGCCAGATGAGCTCCTGGATCAGATATGCCCGGCAGGCCCGCATCGCTGACACAAACGATGGTTAACCCATCTAAAAGCTTCTGCACCAGCTCAGGCCCTTTTACCAGCTTATTATGCTCATGATAACTAGTGGCTGGTGTATGAATATCATAATGTGATAACAGCTTTCTTGTGTGCCTGGTATCCTCAGCAGCAATCAAATCTGCCTCTGCCAGTATCCGCACTGAACGATAGGTCATATCCTCCAGATTGCCAATAGGTGTGGCAGACAAGTAAAGCATGCCACATTCGCATTGCTGATTATTTTCTGACATGACATCGCCCTTCTACATATTATAAATTTTCTTAATGGCATCAGTATAACTGCCATCTGCCTCATGCACAACCAGCGGCACCTCTGCCTTCATGCCTCCTGGTGCTGCTCCCACAACCCCTTCCAGCAGCATGAGATTAGAAGCCTTGCCTGGCTTGGGCTGTACCAGCTGCAGCCGTTTGATTTCCATCTGGTTTTCATGCATAGCTACAATGATTTCCCCCAGGCGTTCTGGCAGATGTACCATACACAAACGGCCATGAAAACGCAAAAGATATCTGGCTGCCTTTACTACGTCAGAGAGAGTAGCAGTGATTTCATGACGGGCTGCCGCTACACCTGAAAGATTATTTAACTGTCCATGCTGTACTGGCCGGTATGGCGGATTGACAATCACACAGTCAAAGGACTCCGGCGGATACAGTTCCCTGATGCGCCGGTAATCCCCCTGGCGGATAGTTATCTTGTGCTCCAGCTTGTTTAACTCCACATTTTTCCTGGCCAGCTCTGCCATAACAGGATTAAGCTCTATGGCATGTATCTCCTTCACCTGGTCAGCTATTAAAAGTGGCATAACACCCGTACCTGTTCCCAGGTCAAAAACACGCCAGCTTTTCTTTAACTTTGGATAGTGTGCCAGCAGCACTGCATCAATGGAGAAGCAGAACTCCTGGGTATTCTGGATAATATGACGGCCGCTGCATAGCAAATCGTCTAATCTTTCATTTTCAGACAGCTGTATATCTGACCATTCTGCAGTCATACAGCCACCTTAGCTCTCAGCATTTTCAGCATCTTTTTCTATAATATCCTCCCAGGAGGCTACTATAGTCTTGCTATCATCCAGCAGAATGGTAGCAGTACGGCGCTGCTGATTCAGGTTAATTACCTTGCCCTCGCCATCAACAGTAATAACCTTACTGCCCTGCTTAGGCGGTTTAATCTTCTTGCGGGTATTTTTTTTACCGCAATAGCAGTTATTTTCATACTTAAGGCAGCACATGAGACGGCCGCAGATACCAGAAATCTTAGTTGGATTTAAAGATAAATTCTGCTCCTTCGCCATGCGGATGGAAACTGTTTCAAACTCCCCCAGGAAGGTATGGCAGCAAAGAGGCCTGCCACAGCAGCCGATACCGCCAATAAGCTTTGCTTCATCCCTGACACCAATCTGCCGCAGCTCAATTCTTGTACGGAAAATCGCAGCCAGATCCTTAACCAGCTCACGAAAGTCAATACGGCCATCAGCTGTAAAATAGAAGATAATCTTATTTACATCAAAAGTATACTCTACCTCCACCAGCTTCATCTGGAGATTGTGAACCGCTATTTTTTCCTCGCAAATCTTAAAGGCTTCCTTGCGCTTTTCGTCGTTTTCCTTTACCTTGGCTCTGTCAGCATCAGTTGCTATGCGCTGTACCTCCTTTAAAGGCAGCACCACATCGCTGTCAGGCACCTCACGGGGGCCAATAACTGCCGTACCGAACTCCACGCCACGGGCAGTTTCTACAATAACATTATCATTTAACTTAATATCTAAACTGCCGGGGCTGAAATAATATATTTTGCCGGCACGCTTAAAACGAACACCTACTACTGTCTGCACTTTATTCCTCCACTATATCCTTCATTCTGATTAATAAGCCCTCCAGCATCAGCTGCTGGCTGACATTGCTATTTAAACGCTTTTGATAGCTGCGTACCAAATGCAATAATTTGAATACCTTAGGTAAAAAATATTCCTCCAGCATAGCCACCAGCTCTCTTCGTTTATCCTGGTTATATAAAGGCAAATCACTGCCGCTATGCAAAATCAGCAAATCCCTGTACAGCATAGCCAGAAACCCCAGCCACAGCATCAGCTGTTCCTTGTCCAGTGACGCCATATCCTTAGCCTTCTGCAGCAGCTTCTGTACATCATAAGCTTCTATATTATGAATCAATTCCATGGCATCCTGCTGCAGGCTTACCATTTTCTCATCCTGCAGCTCCAGAGCCTTAGCTGCACTGCCATCACTATAGGCAGCCAGCTGGGGAATTAAATCCGTCTCTGCCTGCTTTTTCTGTAAAATGGCCTCTATTTCCTGAGGCTGTAAAATGCCGAATTCCACCCGCATGCAGCGGGAACGCACTGTATCTAAAAGAGCCATAGGAGCACTGGTAATCAGGATAAAAACCGTTTGTCCTGATGGCTCCTCAATAGTCTTTAACAATGAATTAGCTGCTGCTTCATTGAGCTTCTCGGCATCATTGATAATAACTACCTGTCGTTTAGACAACACCGGAACTCTGGCAATATCAGCCTGCATTGCACGTATCTGCTCAATCTTAATGATTCTGGAGGTCTTGCCACTGTTTTCTGGTTCTACATAAAAAAAGTCTGGATGTATGTCATTGGCCATAGCCTGGCAGGCTGGGCACTGACCGCAGCAATGGCCCTGCTGGGGCTCATGACACAACAAAAGAGCTGCTAAGGACCTGGCCACTAACAGCTTGCCTATGCCAGCTGCACCTGAAAAAAGCATGGTATGTGGTACTCTGTCCTCCTGCTGCATCAGCTGAAGCTGCTCTATTACCCTTTTATGTCCGATAATATGATTCCACTGAATTTCCATTACATATACAAATCCACCAGCATGCCGCGGATAGCATCATGACTGGCTACAATATCCAGCTGGCTGGACTGCCCCAGACGGATTTTTTCCGCCATATTCTCCAGCTCACGGTCTATTTTCCGCACTGTTGTATATACCTTCTGACGTCCCATACGGTCCCAGCCAGACTGAGTGTTGACAGTATACATCTGAGATACAACAGTACCTACAAAATTTTTAACTAAATTGCGATAGGATTTTAGCTCATCATAGGTAGGAGTCTTGGTCAGACGGGCACCTTGCTCGTCAATTTCTTCCAAGAGCTGCTGTAGCTGCTCCTGTGTCAGATCCCCCTGCTGGTCGTCCAGCTCAGAAGCAAAATCTGACTCCATGGCAGTGGTTCTGCGTCCGCTGTCATGGTCCATAGCCGCTATATTAGGTCTAGTGCCTAAGCCATCTATTTTCATATAGCTTCACCATTTCTTTCCAAAAGAAAATATATTTTTACTTATAAAATATCCAATATAAATTATAGTAGTTTTCTAGTTTTTGTGCAACATAGCTGCCTATAGAAATAAGCAAACGAAAATGCCACCAAAAATCATTTTGATGACATTTCCTTCTATTATATATAGATGTAAAAATATGACTTAATTCTGGTCGAAAATAATTACCTTCGCGCCGAAAATTCCATCCATAGAGGTAATTAAATTAACAACACTCTTTGGTACATCCTTGTCCAAGGTCAGAATCATCAGGCTGGTGCCTTCCACCTCAGTGGTAGCAACCTGCATGCCGGAAATATTAACGCCAGCAGCACCCATAATAGAACCAACCTGGCCAACCACACCAGGTCTGTTAATATGAGGACAGATCAAGATGCAATCCTTTGGTGCCAGGTCAACACGATTGTTGTTAATCTTGATAATGCGGCCATTCTCACCAAAGAGAGTCCCCTGTACACTAACCTGGCCCTTGCCTGCATAAGCGGTAACGGTAATGATGTTAGCAAAGAGCTCTGTATCCTTGTCCTTAATCTCACTGACCTTCAGACCGCGTTCCTTAGCCAGGCTAGGGGCATTAACATAGTTAACACTCTTATCCATCTCAGCATCTAAGAGGCCCTTGGTTACTGCAGTAGTAATCATCTTGGTATTGACATCTGCAATCTCGCCATTATAGGTAATCTCCAGCTTCTTCACAGCTCCATCAGCCAGTGCTCTTACAGCACAGCCAAGACGCTCTGCCAAATCGAAATATGGAGAAATCACATTCATAACCTGCTTGGAAACAGGAGCCATATTAACGGCAGTCATAACAGGCTCACCATGCAGTGCTGCCTTGATGCCCTCTGCTACATCTACAGCTACACCCACCTGAGCCTCCACAGTAGATGCGCCAAGATGAGGAGTAACATAAATGCCCTTAACGCCTAACAGCGGATGATCTGCAGGAATAGGCTCGCTGGTAAATACATCCACAGCTGCTCCAGCCACCTGGCCAGACAGTACTGCTTCCCGGAGGTCAGCTTCATCAATGATACCGCCACGGGCGCAGTTTATCAGGCGGACACCCTTTTTCATCTTAGCCATAACTTCCTTGTTAATCATGCCTCTGGTGGTATCGGTTAATGGCATGTGTACAGTGATGAAATCAGCCTGGGCAATAACATCATCAAAGGTACCAACGGTAACACCCATATCACGGCAGCGCTCTTCGTTAATATAAGGATCATAGCCAATAACCTTCATGTCAAAGGCTAAAGCTCTCTTGGCTACGCCGCTGCCAATACGTCCCATGCCGATAACACCCAGGGTCTTGCCCTTTAATTCCACGCCGGTGTACTGCTTGCGGTTCCATTCACCCTTCTGCAGAGTTTCATTAGCTACAGGAATATGACGGGCCATAGCCAGCATCATAGCAAAGCTGTGCTCAGTAGCTGCGTTGGTATTGCCACCTGGAGAATTAATAACCACAATGCCCTTAGCAGTAGCTGCTGCCACATCAATATTATCAACGCCAACACCAGCACGGCCAATAATCTTTAAATTCTTAGCTGCCTCAATAACCTCAGCAGTTACTTTAGAAGCAGAACGCACAATCAATGCATCAAAATCAGGAATATTCTCCAGCAATTCTTCAGCTGGAAGTTTGTCCTTAATTACACATTCAAAATCATCCTTCAAAATGTCTACTGCTGTCTGAGATACACCATCTGCTATTAAAACCTTCATGCTTTCTGCCTCCTAATAATAAAAAAAGCTCCGCCCCATACATTGGGGCGAAGCAGCTTAAACACTCCACGGTACCACCCAAATCGTGCTATGCACAACTCGTTATGCTTTATCGGGCTATCCCGTCTGACTCATCGCCAGCCTCTCCAAGGTGGAACTGCTATATTTCCTCTGCTGGTTCACACCTGCCACCAGCTCTCTGCATAACGGATAAATAGCTTAATCCTCTTCACTGAGTTAAATTTGTGAAATTTGATATTGGTATTATATGCTATACATCAGTAAAAATCAAGTGTATTTTTCAGAAAAACAAAATTTAAAATTTTTAACATATTTTCTTGACGTTTTGTAAATTATCGTTGTAGAATAGTCACTAAATCAATTTCCTTATGATTTATATTTTTGCTTTTTTGAAGGAGGTTTTTTCCTTGGCAACAACTTTAGAAGCTAACCGCGTTTATAACTTTAATCCTGGTCCTTCCACTCTGCCTTTAGAGGTTCTGAAGGAAGCTCAGGCTGAATTTCTTAACTTCCAGAATACTGGCATGTCCATTCTGGAAATCAGCCACCGTGCTAAAGCCTATGATGCAGTGCACAATCAGGCAAAGGCTGATATTTTAGAGCTGATGGGCTTAGGTGATGACTATGAGGTGCTGTTCATCCAGGGCGGTGCCAGCATGCAGTTTGACATGATTCCAATGAACTTTGCCTCTGCAGAAAAGCGTGGTAACTATATTCTCTCTGGCAGCTTTGCCACCAAGGCATACAAGGAAGCTGAGAAAATGGGTGTGGGCTATGTGGCCGCTTCCAGCAAGGACGTTAACTTCAAGCACATACCAACGCAGGATGAGATAAAGCTCAGCGACGATGCAGCATATCTCCATGTATGCTACAACAACACCATTTATGGTACAGAATATCACTACATTCCAGAGACTGGAGATGTTCCGCTGATTGCTGATATGTCCTCTGATATTCTTTCCCGTCCTATGGACTTCTCCAAATTCAGCCTGATTTATGCTGGTGTCCAGAAGAACCTGGGCCCTGCTGGTGTAGTTGTAGTCATTGGCAGACGCTCCCTTTTAGAAAAGAGTCCGGAAAATCTGCCAACTATGCTGAAGTATGATACCTTCTACAAAAAGAATTCCCTGTACAATACACCTCCTGCCTTCTCCATCTACATGGTAGGCAAGGTTGCTAGCTGGTTAAAGCAGCAGGGCGGTCTGGCTGTTATGGCTGAACGCAACAAGAAAAAGGCTTCTCTGGTATATGACGCCATCGATAACAGCAACGGCTTCTACATAGGCCATGCGGATAAGGACAGCCGCTCCTTCATGAATGTCACCTTCCGCCTGCCATCTGAAGAACTAGAAGCAAAGTTCGTAGCAGAGGCACTGGAGCATAAGCTCAGCGGTGTCAAGGGCCATCGTTCTGTAGGCGGTATGCGCACTTCCATCTACAATGCCATGCCTTATGAAGGCTGCGAATGTCTGGCTGACTTTATGGAAAAGTTCCGCAAGGCTAACAGCTGATAATATCATATCTGAAAGTTTAAAAGCCAGAGTGCTTAATAGCACCCTGGCTTTTTTGTATCAAAATTATTAAAATTTAACTCTGCATTCAAACATGCGCTTCCATGGGAAGCTTACCTTGATGGTATTAACGTCAACAAAAGCTGGCAGGTTAAAGTCTGCGAAGTTCTGCATAAACCGCTCTGCATACTGAGCTGCTGCTTCTGTTTTTCCGTTCAGGCTGCCGTAATCGCCTTCACCTGGCAGATATGACAGCTTCTCAGCTACTATCTGGCGCACATTGGCCTGATATGCCCAGTCATCCAGCAGTCTGGTATACAGCAGGCGTTTCCTGCTTTCTGGAGTCATCTGGATGGACAGCATGCCCTGGCCCAGTACAAAGCCTGAACTGTTAGTGGCAGTATTCCAGCCAGAATAAGCATTCAGCCTGAAAAGCAGCTTCTTTTCCTTCAGAATTTCCATTAAGGCATTATCTGAACCATTAGCATAGGCAATATCAGCAATGCCCACAGCTTTACCGTGTTTCAGTTCCTCTGCCACCATATTGGCAAAATAGGTACTACCAGCCTTTGGCTTTCTGTCATTATCAGCCCAGTTAGCCTCAAAGGTTTCACCACCTGGATTGGTATTTACCAGCAATACCAAATCAGCTCTGTCCGGAATGGTAACATACATGCCCCCTGCCATGATGATATGGGAGCGGATGGTCTTATCGATAGCCTCATCAGAAAAGGATGGAACAACATCAGGGCCTTCACCCCAGTTGTATTTAACGTAAACAAATGGCATAGTGTGCTCAATATCATGGACTGCTCTGGTTAATAGCAGCATGCCAAACTCATCAATGCCAGCCATGTTATTAAATTTAGTCCTGCCTAAGCTTTTGCCATAAGCTGTCAAATAACGGCTCTCCTTATGAGTCTGGGAGTATGGGGCATTATCATCCCTGCCCAGGCAGAAATAGGAAAATACATCCTTTTTCGCCAGATCAATCATAGCCTTGTTAACAGCAAAATTTTTAGTACGGCGGCTCATCCAGTCATCAATAGCTGCTGGCGGAATCAAATCCTCTAAAAATTTTATTTCCTTTTTCTCCCGTTTGGTAAGGCCTTCCATCTCATCCTTATCCTTCAGGGCAGTATATCGGAAAATATCTGCACCATAGCTTAAATAATAGCTAGGCTCTTCTGTACCAGCAGCCTCACCAGTTCTAGGTGTACGCATAATAGACGAAAATACGTATAATTTGACATCAGGATGATTATCCTTAAACTCCTGGAATCTTGCTACCCGCTCCATGAGCTTTTCCTGAGTAATACTGTGCTTCCGGGAACCTACCAGGCTGCCATAAATCATGGAATCTCCAGACAGCACCACGGCTTTAATGCCAGGAATAGTCTTATAAGGCGGTTTCTTTTTCTTCTTTGGCACTGTTGTAGATTCTTCTAACCAGTTCCACAGCTTATCTGGATTACCCAGATTGTCCCGGCTGCCTAAAAGCTCATCTGGTGGCACAATAACCTCATATCCTAGCTGCTTAATGGTATCCACAGTTTGTTCATCAGATATTGGCCTATTATCCTGAGGAATAAACACTATTTTATCTGCAGCCTCTGTCATGGCAGAAACCATCATAGCCATGCAGCACAAAGCTGCCACCATTATCCGTCTTATCTTAATCATTTCGCACCTCAATTACTGCAAAACATTCAACACCATGGTCTTAATCTCATCTGGAATATTCAATTTAGTCTTCAAGGTAATATAACCATCATGAGGCACGGCTTCCTGTACCTCCACCATATCGCTGATGCTATAGCCCTCCAGCTTAGTAGTACCCAGCTGGGAATTTTTTATAGCCTCAGAAAAATCCACCGTTACGTGATTGCCCTTAACGCTGACTGGCAGATTATCACCAAAATCCAGCTTGCCAAAAAGCTTCTGGGCCATGGATAAAGAAATTCTGGAAAAGAACCAGGAGGCCAGTCCGTGGTCCTTCAGAGCTCTTTCCCTGACACGATAGGTAACAGATGACTTATCCTTATTGTGGACAAATTCCTCAATATTGCCAGAAAGCTCAATCCTACCTATCTTTTTTGTATCAGCCTTTATTTCCAGCCTGCCATTTTCCTTAGAATGAACCTCCAGACTGTTAATAGCATCCTTATCACTGATACATTCTGCAATAGCATTATTTAAAACCTCATCAGGGACAGTCACCTGTCCCTGCATAATCTCCTGAAAGGTCTGATGGCTCCAGGTATGCTGCAAAACCTGAATCACTGGACCGTAGTCCTCCACCACTTCACTTACCTGTCCCCAGGTAATACCAGGAAAATATTCGATTATCGCTGCTGGCATATCCATCTGTACTTCACCCTTGTCTTGCCTTACCTATGCCGTAATTATATACTTAGTTTTCCTTCTGCTCCTCTTTGTGCTCTGCCCGCAAATCCTCCCACAGTGTTTTAGCATCCTTGTACAGGCTGCTGTTGTTCACCTTCAGGCTGCGGTCACTGATGAGACGGCTGATAAACTGGGAAGCCATCTCTTTATTGCCCAGACGGGAATATGTAACACCTATCAGATACATAACCATATTATCTGTCAGATTATCAATTGGATAGCGTTCAGTATAGAGAGAGCGCTCATACAGCTGCAATGCCTTTTCCATGTACTCTCTTTCCTTTTCCTGATTCTTTTCCATGCGGTAGATCCAGGCCATGCGCAAAGTCATGCCGGCCTGTCTGGCCAGAGAAGTATTCATAGCCTCAGCGCAGTACAGCGCCAGCTGCAAAGAAGCCAGTCCATCTGGAACGCTTCTCTCCTCGTTAAATATAAAATGAACCTTTTTCTCCTGCAAAAACTTACTTACTGCATTTTTGTGGCGCTCAGGCAGCACTGATAAAAATGTCTTTTCATCAGCAGCAAAGCCGCAATGCTCGCACACCCAGATATGATACAGATACTGATTGATGCCACGGTAATGGCAGCAATAGTCATTGTCTACACCTAAGGTTGCTAAACGTGACCTTACCTTAATTACCGGTGTTTCCATACCACATACAGGACATTTTTTATTCACTACAAAAGTATGTTCATTTGCCATTTCATCATTTCCTTTTCTGTTCTCGAAGTTTTTTAAGAAAAGTCCTCATTATCCTCTGGCTTCTCTGGTTTATTTTCGCTGCGATACTGCTCCTGTGCCCCTAACAGGCTGATATAATCCTCCTCAGACAGCTGGCTGTCCGTTCTTTTGCCCAGCTTTACCTGATTGCGCTTGGCAAAATCAATGATGCGGGCATAAAACTTGTAATCTAAGCTCTTCTCAGACAAATCCTGCAAAGCCACAGTTCTCTCTGGTTTTACCGTATCAATAGTAGTCCAAGTCGAATCAAGATAATCAATCTGCCTGATAGATATTTCATTAGTCTGGAGATTGATTTCTGTATATTCAGCTACTCCCACCAGGTCGCCAAAGCCATCCAGGTTCAGACCGTTCCAGCGCCGTTTTGACACAGTATCATTTATCATTATATCGTCAAATACCTTCAAAACAGGTACTATCAAAAGGTCCTTATTCAAGGTGCCATCCTCATTTTTACCAAAGCAAAGCTGCTGTCTGTTAAAAAAGTAGCTGGTTCTGGACGATGACTGCACCCACTTGAAAATATCCTCT
>JAFPCE010000111.1 GCA_017390245.1 Selenomonadaceae bacterium | reverse complement strand
TTAACTCACTATGAATTTCCAGTCCGATGACTGTTTCATACTTACTCATGCTTATTTGCCTCCTAACTGAGCTCTGTCCTCATGATAGGACTGGCTCTGCTCATAAGTATAGGCTACACGGAGCAGGGTTTCCTCATCCAGTGCCTTACCAATAATCTGCATGCCAATAGGCATTTTGCTGCTGCTGTAACCGCATGGCAGGGAAATACCAGGGAGACCTGCCAGATTAAGAGGAACAGTGCAGGCATCCTGCAGGTACATCTCCAGTGGATTGGAAATATGCTCACCAATCTTATATGCCACAGATGGAGCAGTAGGGCAAATAATAACATCAACCTTTTCAAAGGCCTTGTCGTAGTCTTCCTTTACCAGGCGGCGTACCTTCAAAGCCTTCAGGTAATAAGCATCATAGTAACCAGCACTGAGGGCATAATTACCAATCATGATACGGCGCTTAACCTCTTCACCAAAATACTGGCTGCGGGTCTTGGTCATCATATCAACTAAATCAACAGCATCCTCTGCTCTTTCACCATAGCTTACGCCATCGTAGCGTGCCAGATTAGTAGCAGCCTCAGCTGGAGCAATCAGATAATAGGTAGAAATAGCATAGTCAGTATGAGGCAGGCTGATTTCCACTACCTCAGCACCCTGTGCCTCTAACTCCTTAACTGCAGCCTTTACAGCCCCCTCAACCTCAGGATCCATGCCCTTCACAAAGTATTCCTTAGGCAGGCCAATCTTCAGACCCTTAACATCCTTTACCAGAGCCTTGGTATAGTCAGGAACTGCAGCATCAACACTGGTGGAATCCATTTCATCTCTGCCAGCAATAATATTTAAGATATGAGCACAGTCAGTTACATCCTTAGTCAATGGACCAATCTGATCCAGAGAAGAAGCGTAAGCTACAAGGCCATAACGGGATACACGGCCATAGGTAGGCTTCATGCCTACAACACCGCAGAAGGATGCTGGCTGGCGGATAGAACCACCGGTATCAGAGCCCAGGGCCCAGATAGCAGTGCCAGCTGCTACAGCTGCAGCACTGCCGCCGGAAGAACCGCCTGGAACGCAGTCAAGATTCCATGGATTATGGGTTACGCCAAAGGAAGAATTCTCAGTAGAACCGCCCATAGCAAACTCATCCAGGTTAACCTTGCCCAGGATTACTGGATTTTCAGCATTTAACTTCTCCATAACAGTTGCGTTATATGGAGGTACAAAATTCTTTAAAATCTGAGATGCACAGGTTGTCTTAACACCCTTGGTGCAGATATTATCCTTAATAGCGCCAGGAATACCCTCTAAGAAGGAAATATCCTCGCCCTTAGCAATCTTTTCATCTACAGCCTTAGCCTGGGCAATAGCCTCATCATGGGTAATAGTCAGGTAAGCCTTAACGTCACCTTCTACCTCATCAATACGGGCTAAAACCGCTTCAGTCAGCTGCAAAGCTGTAATTTCTTTATTTACCAGCATATCATGCAGTACATGAGCTGGCTGTTCATATAATTTCACAGTTCTTATCCCCCTTATCAGTCTTCCAGTACCTTAGGAACCTTGAAATAGCCATCTTCCTTCAAAGGCGCATTGGAAAGAGCTGCCTCACGGCTGAGAGACTCCTTCACTACATCCTCACGGAACACGTTGCTGACTGGCAGAACGTGAGCAATAGGCTGGATACCTTCAGTATCAACAGTACTCAGATTATCAACATACTCCAGAAAGTCATTTAACTGCTGGGTACACTGAGCCTCTTTGTCCTCTGGAATAGACAAACGGGACAAAACTGCTACATTTTCCATATCTTCTTTGGTAACTTTCATTTTCTCACCATCCAAATCTTAAATCTGCATAGCAGATAAATTTTCTTAGAAAAATACTCATATATTATACACTAAAACACATGTCCCTACAAGTAAGCAATATTACACAAATATAAACACAAGAATTGTCATTCTTTATATTTTGTGCTACTATAACTCCTGTGGCAGGAGATGGCATCACCTTGTGAGCCATACTTTTTCCATAGCAAATGAATAATTTAATATTTCATAACGGTTAAGCTGCTGCTTAGATCCATTGCACTGGACTGAGACAGAAGGGCGATGCTGTGCTTTTTTAGTGTGCAATTTCAGCTCTTCAGATTCATGTCTGGAGAGCTTTTTTATTGAATATAGGTTTTATGTATAACCTGGCTCATGCTTTGCTGCTAATGATTTTATATGGAAATATTAACCTAAATTATCCATTTCACATGGAAGTACTC
>JAFPCE010000110.1 GCA_017390245.1 Selenomonadaceae bacterium | reverse complement strand
CCCAGCACATAACCAGCCAGAAGCTGTGCACTATATGCCTTGGTAGTAGCAACAGAAATCTCAGGACCAGCCACAGTATAAAATACCATATCTGCCTCACGGGCAATGCTGGAACCCACCACATTAACAATCGCCAGAGTCTTTATGCCTCTGTCCTTAGCCTCACGGAGGGCTGCCAGAGTATCTGCAGTCTCACCACTCTGGCTGATAACAATAACCAGGCCATTTGGATCAAGAATAGGATCTCTGTACCGGAACTCACTAGCCAGCTCCACACGAACTGGAACCTTCGCCAGGCTCTCAATGACATACTGCCCCACAACGCCAGCATGATAAGCACTGCCGCAGGCAACCACATAAATCTGGCTGATATCCTTTAAAATTTCATCAGTCAGGCCAACATTGGAAAGGTCAATCTTATTATCCTTAATAACGGAATTTAAGGTATCCCGTGCCACCTGTGGCTGCTCATGAATCTCCTTCATCATGAAATGCTCATAGCCAGCCTTCTCAGCAGCCTCAGCATTCCACTTTATCTCAACTAATTCCTTGGTAATAACTTCTTTATCAATGTTGTAGAAGGTAGCCTCGCCAGCCTTCAATGCTGCAATCTCACGGTTACCAATATAGTAAACATTGCGGGCATGCTTTAAAATAGCAGGCACATCGCTGGCCACATAGGTCTCACCATCAGCAATACCGATAATCATAGGGCTGTCCTTGCGGGCAACGTAAATCTCCTCAGGATAATCCTTAAACATGAAGCACAGGGCATAACTGCCACGGATACGCACCATAGCACGGCTGATAGCCTCCACAGGACCCTCTGCAGGACTCTTCTTGTAGTAGTAATCCACCAGCTTCACAGCCACCTCAGTATCAGTCTGAGAATAGAAGGTATAACCGTTCTTCAGAAGCTTAGTCTTCAGCTCCTGGAAATTCTCAATGATACCGTTATGCACGCCAACTACATCCTCATTGTCACTGAAATGCGGATGAGCGTTAATCTCACTAGGCTCGCCATGAGTAGCCCAGCGGGTATGGCCAATACCACAGGAACCAGCCATAGCACGGCCACTGTCAGTCTTATCAGCCAGAGCCTGCAAACGTCCCTTAGCCTTCACAATCTCAATCTCATTACTGCCATCACGGACAGCTAAGCCAGCACTATCGTAGCCACGATACTCCAGCTTGGACAAACCATCTAACAAAATAGGAGCAGCCTGCTGCTTGCCTACAAAACCAACAATACCACACATAATGGTAACCTCCATCAAATACAAAATAAACCAAATAGGCTTTCATACAAAATCATACGGCACTATGGCCATAAACACCTATGACATAGTAGCACATACTACTTCATTTTACCACATAATTTAACAATAACACACTAAAATTTATTTACCTGCCCCAGATTCAGAAACGCCAGCTTCTGCACTGCTTAAATAAATCCACTGCAGGCTCAGCCCCAGCACAAACCAGAAGAATTTAGCTGTTACCGATGCCCCGAAGGTATACTCTGTCAGGCCGTGCAGCATCAATCCCATAACGATACAGAAGGTGCACATATATCCAGCATTTCTGCTTCTCATCCAGCCTCGGATGCTGAACCATATCATATAAAACCAAAAAGCCAGGAAACTGCAGCCACCAATCACACCACCCTCAGCAAAGAACTGCAGCACATTGTTATGGGCATGCCCCAGCCAGGTTTCCTTGGCAGCTGGATTTATATACTTTTCCTTGTAGGTCTTATCAAAATTACCCAGTCCCACACCCACAATAGGATGATCCTCTATCATCTTAACAGAGCTTTGCCAGACAAAAAGCCGTTCCTTGTTTGCCTGCATATCTACCATGGAATTAGCACGGTGCTGAAAAGATGTATTATAGCTGTAGTTACAGCCCAGCAACACCAGCAAGCCTAAAATACTGGCAGTCAATACCACCTTGTTCTTTATCAAAAGCAAGCCCGTGCAAAGCATCATAATAGCCGCTGCCAGCCAGGCACCACGGGTACCATTTATATACAAAGCAAATAAAGCCACCACTAAAAAGCCTATTAACAGCCACTTGCCTTTGCCAGCACATTTGCATTTTTTACAATCAGACTGCACCTCACCAGCAGTATCACTAACATCGCTATTTTCAGCTTGTTTCGTCCAGCTCATTCCCAGAAGCACCATGGCAATGGGAATAGCTATAGTCAAAATTGTTCCCTGTACCATGCAGAAAAGGAAGCCTGCCTTTCTCATGTTAGGATCAAACTGAGGGAAGCTCTGGCAAATAGCTGCAGCGTTGTTAATGGTAATAGATACCAGTGTCAGCCCTGCCAGCATCAGCAGCTTCTTTTTATCATGAATGCAGAAAATTACTGCCAATACCCCCATAAGGCGGTAACCAAAATAGTCACTCAGCACGCTAAATCCCCGGCCCATATCCTCTGCTCCAATGATGGAAATAAACATAGCCACTATCAGCACAGCCAAAACCTTAAAAAACTTCTGGTGACGGCAAAACACCGCTAAAACATCATCATGCTTGCGAAGCAGCCGATGCACCAGCCCCAGAGTAGTCAATATCAAAAAAATATTGCCAATAGCAATAGAAGCACTACTCACTAGCGCAAAACCACATAAATAGTAGAAAATTCTTTTCTCTATATCATTAACAGCACCAAAGCTCATACTAAAAAAGTCCCCTTATAATCCCATATATTTCCTATACATATTCTATAGTAATCAACAACTTTTGCCAATAAAAAATTACACCCGAAGTTAAAATCATCAACTTCAAGTGCAATTTATCTTATACTCATGTTTATTTTCTTTAACGCTGGGAATCAGCTTAGCTTTATCCTGTTCTTTTATATCACCAACATTATACTCTATGCTTTGGTATCTTTTTTTTGTTAATACTACTTTACCCTGCCGCCTGCAAGTAATAGACAGGAACATAGTTAACATAATGATTCCATAATTACTCTATGGCTTTGTACGCTTATCACAAATAATTATTATTTGTAATAAGCAGCTTCGTGGCAATCTGGCTTCTGTGCGTTACATGCCGTATTATATTCTCTATCCTGGCATCTGATATATTTTCAACACCTGCAAAAACATCTTGTGCTGCATTTTCTATAACACCAGCAGTCAGACTGGAAACTGCACAATCAGCATGACTAATAAGCTTTAACTGAGACTCCCATTTATCTCTAAATGGCTTTGCTGGCTGATTTCTGCCCACCATGTCCTTATCTGCCTGGTCATACCAGAGCGAATTGCCATTATCAAAAATAGGAGCCATGCCTTTCCATTGAAGCGTGTTGGCATCCCTTATAAAGCCGAAATTGCCATAATGCCTGTCTGTATTATTGATAATGTAATCGAACAACAGCATATTATCTATAGCCTTCTGATTAATTGGTATTCCTAATGATTCAGCACACCGGAAGAAATGCATATAAGCATTATCATTATTAGATTTTCTTAAAACCCCAATAATATCAAGAGCTGGTATATACTCAGTATTTGCATCTGCAAAAGTTTCACAAACTGAAAAGATTTTCCCTTTTTCCTTAACTAAATGGTATGAAACATGATCTAACATTATTTCACTTAAAAGTTTATCAGCAAAAACTTCATTATGCGGCTGCTGCTTTAATGGACCAGATCCATCTTTATAAAGCAGCCTTTTACCTGCCCTTATCCTCCATTCTTTAGGCAATTCACCATTGGAACTGCAGTCTGGTGACAAAGATTGTCTGCCCAATGAAAAATCCAATGTGGCAAAATCATTTCCAAAGAGATTGACTTCATGCCATGTTATTGATTTTTCAGCAGGCTTAAACCAATATTGATCTGATAAATTTAAGCCGAAGTTTTTGTAGGATGCAGCCACATTGGAATCCACATCATACTGCTTCAGAAATTGGGATAAATTATTACGAGAGTTAGGGATACTCCTGCAAGCCACCCATTTATTCATAGCTTGAACAGTCAAAAATTCATTGTCAGGAGCAAATTGGACTGGAATAGGAAGATGCTTTTCATCCAGCACATTAATTCTGCTGCTGATGATACCAGAACGCGGCTCAATAAAAAACGCTGCCACTTCAGTTTCTTTATGCATTAATATGATTTGCTGCTGAGCTTCCATCCAGTTCCCTCCTCCCTGAGATGATTCATCAAATTTTCTCTATGATACAGCTATGCTTCTTAGTTGCTTTATCGTAGCTTATTCCTGCCAGGATAATATTTCCCTCATAGCCCTTCAAGACGCCATCATACCGTTTTTCGTGTATCTGGCGGATGGCTGTGTCTGCCTCCTGGTCCCATTTCAGCTCTATGAGGATGGCTGGCTTATCTGCATGATTTGGCAGTGGCAGGAATACTATATCAGCAAAGCCTCTGCCTGCTGGCATTTCCCTGATGGTCTGATAAAACTCTCTGGCACTATAAAAGGCCAGGCCTATCACGCAACTCAGAGAATTTTCGTCATTGTACTGCAGTATAGCTATTTCCTCATGGGCTTTATCTATACCTGCTGCCACCAGTTCCGCTTTTCCATCAAGCAAATCCTGCAGCAGCTGCTTAGAATCAGTAATAGCTGTCATCACATTCTTCCAGTCCATGGTGCTGACAGCATTGTAGTATTCCTTGGCAACCTCACGGTTAGGGATGGACACAGTCTTTTCCCTGGCATTATAGCTTAAATACCCAAGATGTATCAACAATGTCATGACATCGTCTCTGCCCTCAAAAGTAGACATATCATTCACAAAGGTATCTGGATTAATCTCCACAGAACCACCTGCCATCATGGTAACTATGGCATCCTTCAGCCCATCCATGTTCATCTGGATATACTGTTTTAAAGCCTCATATGTCTCAGTACGGTTCCAATAGGTATCACATTTGCCAAACTCTATGGCCGCAGTTACAGATTTTGGATTGTAAATTGAACATTTATATTCTATTTTCTGTTTATAGACAGATAATTCATAGCCGTCATACCAATCTTTTAACTCATCATAATCCCAATTATACTCTGTGCATAACCCCTTCACTTCTGCATCAGTAAAGCCAAAAAACTCTGCCAGCTCACCTGGACTTGTCATGGAGTACTCTGTGAACATATTCAGGGCGGAATGAGTCCCATACTTCTTAATAGGCAGTATGCCTGTCATATACACCAAGCCCACATACTCCTGATCCTTTAGCCAGGCCCGCAGAAAATCCAGATACTTATCCTGGGATTTTTTATCTTTTTTATATTCCCTGAAAATGCAGTCCCACTCATCTATAAGTATAATAAACTGTATACCACTTTCTTCGTGTATATCTGACATGACATTCCGAAGCCTGTTCTTATCCATATAATCAATGCCAGGGTATACCTTTAATAATTCCTTTAAAAGATACTTGGAAATAGCCGCTAACATCCCATCTATATTGCGGTAATCACTGAGGAACTCCTGCATATTGAGTCTTATCACGTTATAGCGATTAAGATATTTTTTAAAAGATGCGGCTTTTGCTATTTCTAATTTTTTAAAAATAGCTTCAGAATTGCAGCCTCGGCTGTAATACGCTGCAAGCATGTTCATCGCCACAGATTTTCCAAATCTTCTTGGCCTGCTTACGCATATATATTTCTGCATTGTACCTATCTTGGAACTTACAACATCAATAAGAATAGACTTGTCCACGTAAATCTCGGAATTTAATGCTTCTTTGAACGCAGTATTGCCTGGATTAAGATATGTCCCCATATTATCACCTGCTTTTGTGTATAGCGTCATATTCTTTCTATAATACAGCTATGTTTCTTAGTTGTTTTATCGTAGCTTATCCCTGCCAGGATAATATTCCCCTCATAGCCCTTCAAGACGCCATCATACCGTTTTTCATGTATCTGACGGATGGCTGTGTCTGCCTCCTGGTCCCACTTCAGCTCTATGAGGATGGCTGGCTTATCTGCATGATTTGGCAGTGGCAGGAATACTATATCCGCAAAGCCTCTGCCTGCTGGCATTTCCCGGATTGTCTGATAAAACTCTCTGGCACTATAAAAGGCCAGGCCTATCACGCAGCTCAGGGAATTTTCATCATTGTACTTTAAGATGGATATTTCCTCATGGGCCTTATCTATACCTGCTGCTACCAGTTCAGCTTGTCCCTCCAGCACATTCTGCAGCAGCTGCTTAGAATCAGTAATAGCTACCATCACATTTTTCCAGTCCATAGTGCTGACGGCATTGTAGTATTCCTTGGCTACCTCACGGTTAGGTATAGACACAGTCTTATCCTTGGCATTGTAGCTTAAATATCCTAAGTGCACCAGGAGAGTCATCACATCATCCCTGTTGCTGAAGGTGGTCATATCATTCACAAAGGTATCTGGGTTAATCTCTACAGAGCCACCTGCCATCATGGTAACTATGGCATCCTTCAGACCATCCATATTCATCTGGATATACTGTTTCAAGGCCTCATAGGTCTCAGTACGATTCCAATAGGTATCACATTTACCAAAATCTATGGCCGCAGTCACAGATTTTGGGTTGTAAATAGAATATCTATACTCTGTTTTCTGTTTATAGACGGATAATTCATAGCCGTCATACCAATCTTTTAACTCATCATAATCCCAATTATACTCTGTGCATAACCCCTTCACTTCTGCATCAGTAAAGCCAAAAAACTCTGCCAGCTCACCTGGACTTGTCAT
>JAFPCE010000109.1 GCA_017390245.1 Selenomonadaceae bacterium | reverse complement strand
TTACCGATATTTTTCGCGTAATCCACCACCCTCTTCTGCTTATACTTGTCGGCGTTATTTTTACTGCTCTGATTCAAAGCTCCTCGGCATCCACGGGTGTTGTTATAACTATGGTTGGCTATCCTCAGGATGTGGAGCAGGTATACCTGGGGGGAAATGGTATTCTCCAGGCAAAGCAGGGTGGCTATGTAGTAGACATGACTACCTCCAGCCCAAGTCTTGCTAAAAAGATATATGAAGCGGCAAAGGCCAAGGGAATTGCAGCTATGGATGCACCTGTTTCCGGTGGTGATTTAGGGGCGAAAAATGCAACGCTTGCTATTATGACAGGTGGCGATGATGAGGCTTTTAATGACCTGAAGCCAGTATTTGAGGTAATGGGTAAGACCATCAGCTTCTTTGGACCTGCAGGCTCTGGCCAGTACACCAAGATGGCCAATCAGATTGCCATTGCAGCTGGCATGCTGGGGGTGGCTGAGGCACTTTTCTATGCGGAGAAAATGGGCCTTGATGCCAATAAGGTTTTAGAAACCATTGAAACTGGTGCTGCAGGCTCCTGGTCTCTCAGCAACCTGGGCCGCCGTATGCTGAAGGGCGATGACAAGCCAGGCTTCTATATTAAGCATTTCCTTAAGGATATGCGCATCGCCATTGAGTCTGCTGAGGAGGCAGGCCTTGAATTGCCAGGCCTTTTAAAGGCAAAGGAGCTTTATGACCAGCTTAGTGCCCGCGGCATGGATGATAAGGGAACTCAGGCTATTATTAACTGGTACAGAAGCAAGTGCTGACATTTTTCCACAGTGTCTATCAAGCAGACGTTGTTATTAAATAACAATGAAAAATGTAAGCTTGTGCAATAGCTTCTGGAGAATTATAAGCAAACGTAATATGCAATGAATGGATGATATGGGGATAAGGAGGAGCAGGCTTGGAGCTGCAGGAGTATCAGGCAAGGTCTATCATTAAGGAAATTAATCAGGTTTTGCCGCAGAAGATTAATCTCATGAATAAGCAGGGGATTATTATTGCCAGCTCTGATCCTGCCCGTATCAATACCTATCATGGCGGTGCAGCCAGGATTATCCAGGAGGGCTTAGACGAGCTGAGGATTGCTTATGACAATGAAATACCAGGCACAAAAACCGGTACAAATTTCATGCTGAAGGTTGAGGGAGAGCCTATTGGTGTTCTGGGCATAACGGGAGAATACGATGTTATTCTGCCTTTGGCCAATGTTATCCGGAAAATGACAGAGCTTCTTGTTTACCAGCAGGAAAATGACAAGATGCAGAGCAATCTCAGGTATCAGCAGTCTTTATTTTTCACTGAGCTGTTAAATCATAGTGAAGGCTTCTTTACGGAAGAGCAGATAGAGCGTGGACGCAGCATAGGCATTGATATCCAGCTGACACGGCGGATATTGGCGGTGGATTTGGCTAACCGGGACAAGGAGCTGTTGTCTCAGCGCCAGGATTTATTTAACACATTGGAAGCCTTTGCCCAGCAAAAGGATAGCAGCTGCTGCTGTACCATTACCAATCAGATTATGGTGTTTTTCAGCAGCTTTGCTGATAAGGAACAGCTGCGTGCTTTTGCTAAAGAGCTGCAAAGCTATGCACATAACCAGGGCTGGGATATTTGTATCGGCATTGACGGTGGTGTGGAGGATAACTCCTATTTAAGTGAGGCCTTCAAGCAGGCGAAAAAAGCCCTGCAGTCCTGTCACCGCAAGGGCAATGTCAGCATTAAGAGCTATGACGAAATCAATATGGAGATTTTTGCTGATGATATCCCCTTGGTAGTGAAGAAAGCTTACGTTAAGAAGATTTTTAAAGGCTATAGTCGGCAGGAGCTGGCAGATGCCATTGCTACCCTGGAATGTTTCTTTGAGCACGATGGCTCTATTACTAAAACTGCTGAGGCTCTGTACATACATAAAAATACCCTGCAGCAGCATTTAAAGCGTATATACAGCCGTACGGGCTATGATCCACGTTCCATCAGAAATAGTGCCGTTTTTTATCTGGTAATGTATTTCTATCAGGATATATAAAAGGTGACACCCAGTGAATAACAAAAGAAAATAAAAAAGGAACTGTTTACATACAGATTTTGCTGAGTATATAAACGTTAAAGCGCAGTTATGGGAGCATAATTAACTCTTATAGCTGCGCTTATATTTTTTGTAAAAGATTTATTGTTTGAGGCTTATGGTATAGAAAATATAGGAAAAAAGTTGTATAATAACAGAGAATATAGTGTTATCGAATGTTTAAGAGAAATATTTATAATTGCTTTTTTATAGCGATAGAAAGGATTAAAGGGTGATTTTTTATATGGTCATAAGGAAACAGATAATGCATAGTGGTATGAAAGTGCCAAAATATAAAAATAATAATGATAATGCCCAGAAATGTAATAGAATTTTATCGGTAGTGCTGCTGTTTTTCCTAATTTTCATATGATGCAGGCAGTTGATGCTGTTAAGGCGGGACTGGCTGATTGTACCATTGTTAACAGCCTTTTATGTGCTAAGCTGCAGAATACTGGTAAATATGTATCATTAAATTATATTCTGGTACCAGACTTAAGATATTCTTTTGCCATTGGCATGTCAGCCCAGTGTGAACCTGAGCTCCATTGGATAAGATGCACTGCCGTATTGACTGGGCTGAAGATGGCCAGAAGGCAGTGGAGATGTTTAAATCTTCTGGCAGGTACTATTACGATGTGATTCTCATGGATATCCAGATGCCAGTAATGGATGGCTATCATGCTACAGAAGCTATCAGGGCGCTGGACAGGGATGATGCTAAGGAAATACCAATTATTGCCTTGACGGCCAGCGCCTTTAAGGATGATATTTCTGAAGCTATCCGCTATGGCATGAATGCTTATATTGCTAAGCCAATTATTAAAGAAAATATGTACAGAACCATCGCTGATGTCATTAGAAACAAGCACTAATTTTAGGAGGTTTTTCGATGAATTATAATGAGGTTTTAGATGCTGCAAGACCACAGATGGGGCCATATTGCAAGACTTGTCCTGTCTGCAACGGCAAAGCCTGCAAAAATACCATGCCAGGTCCAGGTTCTAAGGGCAGTGGTACTGTTTTTGCCCGCAATTATGATAAATGGCAGGAAATCCTGCTGAATATGGACACTATCTGCGATAACAAGCCTGCAGATACTTCCTGCAGATTCTTTGGCCAGCCTATGACTATACCTGTATTTATTGCACCAATTGGTGCTATGAAGCTGCACTATGGCGATAAGTACAATGATGAAGAATATAATGATATTGCCATTGCTGGTGCTGCTGAAGCTGGCATTGTAGCATTAACTGGTGACGGTGTTGATGCCAATGTTATGAAGTCTGCTGTAAAGGCTATTGAAAAGAATAATGGGCAGGCTATTCCTACCATTAAGCCATGGAATATGGAGCTGGTAGAAGATAAAATGAATATGGTAAAGGACGTTAATCCCGTAGCTATTGCTATGGATATTGATGCTGCAGGCCTGCCATTTTTGAAAAATCTCCAGCCTCCTGCTGGCAGTAAAAATGTACAGGAGCTGAAGCAGATTGCTGCCTGGGCGAAGAAGCCATTTATCTTAAAGGGCATTATGACAGTAGCTGGTGCTATGAAGGCATTAGAGGCTGGGGCTTCTGCGATTGTTGTTTCCAATCATGGCGGCCGTGTGCTGGACAGCTGTCCTGCTACCGCTGAGGTTCTCCCTGCCATTAAGGCTGCTGTTGGGGACAGAATGACCATCCTGGTGGATGGTGGCATCCGCAGCGGTATGGATGTATTTAAGGCATTGGCATTAGGTGCTGATGGCGTTCTGATTGGACGGCCATTTGTTAATATGATCTATGGTGCTGGCAAGGAAGGCATCAAGATTTATGTGGAGAAGCTGAAGGCGGAGCTGGAGGATACCATGAGCATGTGCGGTGCCCATAGCATAGAGGAAATTAACAGCTCCATGATTTATAACAAGTAATATATATCTCGTTTATCACCTCATTTCATAATGGGGTGATTTTTTTCTTGACAAAAAATAAGCATGGAATTATACTATAAACAAAATTGAACACGTTCAAAATGTTATTTATAAATAACAGGAGGTCATTATGCCAAGAGGTCATGAAGGCGAGTCAGAAGAGACTAGACAGAAAATCCTTAATACAACGAAAAAGCTGCTGCGCCAGAATGGTTATACCAAAACTACTATCAGGAAAATAGTAGAAGAATCTGGTGTTTTAACCGGCAGTATATATTATTTCTTTAAAAATAAAGAGGATATTGTCCAGGCTATGGTGCTGTCACTGATACGCAGCTGTAAGCAGAAGATAAAGGAAAGATTTCCTGATGAGTCACCATTGTTTCAATATGCAGCTATCTGTACTGTGGAGTTAAAGGTTATGGAAATAGATGAAATGGTACGGGAAGTGTATTTTGAGGAATACAATTCCAAGTTTGTGTTTGAACGGATGGTAGAGCAGTTTGCCTTTCTGGCCAAAGAGCTTTTAGATGGCACCCGTTTTGAACTAAATGAAACAGCTTATTACGAGAAGGCATTGCTGATAAAAGGTGCTATGCGTTCCTGTATTGCCGAATTTTATTTCACCAGGGCAGGCAAGCCGGCTAACAGCCGCAGGGCTGCTGTGGATTTGGCATTAACACTGCTAGGGGCATCGGCCAATGAGCGTGCTGATATCATCAAGCGTTTAAGCAAGGAAGAGGATACTTGCCTTAGTATTGGCATGGAGCTGGCAGAGATGCCACTGGCACATTAAAAACAATACCCAAAAGCTTTTTGCTGTTAAATTTCTGGTGTACTGGCTTTTAGGCATGCTGTCCCTGGCTTTTGTAGTTATAACAGCTGATGCAGGCTTTGGCATTAGCTTAAAAGCATCAGCTATAGAAATGTATGGCCTGGGGGCTGTATTTATCCTGGCTGTTCTCAGCTTTGTAACATTTTTTTCCAGTTTCTTTAAAACGGAGGTTGCATTCATACGTGGTATAATCATGTATCCTGTACCAGCCTTTATTCTATCAGGCTATACCTGGCCCACAGAGGCCATGCCTGAAATTTTGCAAAATGTGTCTAAGGCACTGCCACTTTCCTGGTATTCTAACACAGTCAGAGAGCTATTTCTGTATGGGCATTCAGCAAGGCTTCTCCAGTGTGCTGGCATGCTTTTTTCCCTTGCACTTGTGTTCAGTGCCTTAGCATATTTTATATTAAGGAGACGCATTAGAAATTTAGCATAAGCTTTGTTATGTAATATAGTTTGTATATTATTTTATTCGCATATTTATTGATAAAAGTATATAATTAAGAGCAGAGTTATTACTCTGTTCTTTTTATTTTAGATAAATTTTGAATGAGAGGTGCCTTCTATGAAATTATGGGAACTGGATACCCCGTCTCTGATTATTGATGAAGCT
>JAFPCE010000108.1 GCA_017390245.1 Selenomonadaceae bacterium | reverse complement strand
CTGGCTTTGACTATGTGGCATATAACGACATCAAGGCTTTAGAAGAGATGATGAGCGCAAATACTGCAGCTGTTATGCTGGAGCCTATCCAGGGCGAGGGCGGCGTCCATGTGCCTGATGCTGAGTATCTGCAGCAGGTGCGCCAGCTGTGCGACAAGTACAACGCTGTTTTGATTTTCGATGAGATTCAGAGTGGTATTGGCCGCAGCGGCAAGTTCTTTGCTTATGAAAATTTCGGTGTGCAGCCTGATATTGTAACTCTGGCCAAGGGCTTAGCTGGCGGCGTGCCTATTGGTGCTTTTATTGCCAGCGACAAGGTGGCTGCAGTGTTCCATGCTGGTGACCACGGCTCTACCTTTGGCGGCAATCCTCTGGCTTGTGCTGGTGCCTGCGTAGTGTTGGATACCATCGGCAATGAGGAGTTCCTGGCTCACGTAACTAAGATGGGCCAGTATATGAAGTCCCGCCTGGAGAAAATGGCAGAGAAGTTCCCAGGTCTTGTGAAGGAAGTCCGTGGCATGGGCCTCATGCTGGGCATGGAGCTGACTCAGCCTGGCCGTGATATTGTTAACAAGTGCTTAGAGCAGGGCTCTATCATCAATTGCACTGCTGGCAATGTGCTGCGTTTTGTACCGCCTCTCATTGTGACTAAGGATGACATTGATGAGGTTTGCGATATCTTAGAGCGGGTACTGCCAGATTTCGCTGAATAATTTGTGAATATTTACAAGCAATATGCAGGTGATTTGATAACAGATTGCCTGCATTTGTATGAAATACAGGCTTTGGATACTGTATAATCATGCAGCTTTGTTCACATTTGTAACGAATTATAGTATAATATACGCTGTTAGTGTACATTAGTATGCAATTGGAGGTTTTATAGATGTTAAAAGGAAAGGATCTGCTTTCTATCCACGATTTGTCTGTGGAGGAAGTAAATGAAATCCTGGCTTTGGCTCATGAGCTGAAAGCTAAGCAGAAGGCAGGGATTGAGCATCACCTGCTAAAGGGTAAAACCTTGGGTATGATTTTTGAGAAGTCCTCTACCCGCACCAGAGTATCCTTCCAGACTGGCATGTACCAGCTGGGGGGCCAGGCACTGTTCCTCTCTAACAGAGATTTGCAGATTGGCCGCGGCGAGCCTATTAAGGATACTGCAAGAGTACTTTCCCGCTATGTGGATGGTATTATGATTCGTACCTTTGAGCATGAAAAGGTAGAGGAGCTGGCAGAGTGGTCTGACGTTCCTGTTATTAACGCTTTAACTGATTTGCTGCATCCATGCCAGGTTTTAACTGACCTGCTGACTATCCAGGAGTACAAGGGCAAGCAGCTGAAGGGTCTGAAGATGGCTTATGTAGGCGATGGCAACAATATGACCAATTCCTACATGTACGGCTGTGCTAAGGCTGGCATTGACTTTGTGGCAGCAACGCCAAAGGGCTATGAGCCAGATATGCAGGTCTTTGAGAATGCCTGCAAGGATGCCGAGGAAACCGGTGCATCTATTAAGTTAGTAAATGACCCATTTGAGGCAGCTAAGGGTGCTGATATTGTGGTTACTGATACCTGGGCCAGCATGGGCCAGGAGGCAGAGCATGATATGAGAAAGAAGATTTTCGCTCCATATCAGGTAAATGCACAGCTTCTTGCTGAGGCTGACAAGCGGGTTATCGTGATGCATTGTCTGCCTGCATATAGAGGTGAGGAAATCACCGAGGAGATTTTAGAGGCTTATGCTGATGTTATTTTTGACGAGGCAGAGAACCGTCTCCACACCCAGAAGGCAATCATGGCTCTCACTATGGGCTGATGATATATCTTACTAAATCATTTATTGTAAGGAGTTGTATGAATTATGGCAGAATTTAAGAAGGTCGTATTAGCATATTCCGGTGGTCTTGATACCTCCGTTATTATTCCATGGTTAAAGGAGAATTATGGTGGCTGTGAGGTTATCGCTTGCTGCGCAGATATTGGCCAGGGTGATGACATGCAGGCTATCCATGACAAGGCTCTCCGTTCTGGTGCTTCCAAGTGCTACATCATGGATTTAACTAAGGAATTCTTAGAGGAGTATGTATGGCCAACTGTTAAGGCTGGCGCTATCTATGAGGGCAAGTATCTCTTAGGTACTTCCTTTGCCCGTCCTCTCATCGCTAAGCACTTGGTAGAGATTGCTAAGCAGGAGGGCGCTGAGGCTATTGCTCATGGTGCTACTGGCAAGGGCAACGACCAGGTTCGTTTCGAGCTGACTGTGAAGGCTCTTGCTCCTAACATGGCTATTGTTGCTCCTTGGAGAGAGTGGGATCTCTTGTCCCGTACTCAGGAGATTGAGTATGCAAAGGCTCATAACATCGATATTCCTACTGATAACAAGAAGTACTCTATGGATAAGAATATCTGGCATCTGTCCCATGAGGGCTCTGACCTGGAGGATCCATGGAATGCTCCTGAAAATGGCATGTACCTGGTTTCCAAGGCTCCAGAGGATGCTAATGATGAGCCAGAGTATGTAACCATCGATTTTGAAAAGGGCGAGCCAGTTGCTGTTAACGGCAAGAAGATGGGTGCTGTTGAGCTCTTAACTGAGTTAAATGACATCGGTGCTAGAAACGGTGTTGGTATCGTTGATATCTGTGAGAACCGTCTCGTTGGCATGAAGTCCCGTGGCGTTTATGAGAACCCAGGCGGAGCTATTTTGTTCTATGCTCATCGTGAGCTGGAGTATCTCTGCCTTGACCGTGCTACCTACCACTTCAAGGAGGGTGTTGCTATCCGCTTTGGCGAGCTGGTTTATGATGGCATGTGGTTCTGCCAGCTCCGTGAGGCTCTGTCTGCATTTGTTGACAGCACTCAGGAGACTGTAACTGGTACTGTTAAGCTGAAGCTGTACAAGGGCAATATCATGAGCGCTGGTTCTAAGTCTCCATATTCCCTGTACAACCAGGAATTCGTAACCTTTGAGGAGGATCACGTATACAACCAGGCTGATGCAGAGGGCTTCATTAACCTCTTTGGCCTGCCTCTGAAGGTTCGTGCATTAATGCAGGAAAAGGCAGGTAAATAATATGGCAGAACAGCTCTGGGGTGGACGTTTTTCCAAGTCTACTGATGAGATGATAAATGATTTCCAGGCTTCTATTGACTTTGATAAGCGCATGTATAACGAGGATATTGCTGGTTCTATTGCCCATGCTACCATGCTGGCAAAGGCTGGCATTATCTCCGAGGCTGATAAGGATGTGATAGTGGCTGGCCTGAAGGATATCTACAAGAAAATCGAGGCGGGGAATTTCTCCTTTGAGGTGGCTCTTGAGGATATCCACATGAACATAGAGAAGCGCTTAACTGATGCTATTGGCGAGGCTGGCGGACGTCTCCATACTGCCCGCAGCCGTAACGACCAGGTAGCTCTGGACACTCACATGTACATTCGCCGGGAAACTGTTGAGGTGCAGAAGCTGATTCTGGATATGCAGGCAGCATTGGTGGAGACTGCAGAAAAGTACAGCGATGTGATTATGCCTGGCTATACTCATTTGCAGCGTGCCCAGCCTATACTCTTTGCTCATCACATGATGGCTTATTTCTCCATGCTGAAGCGTGATTTTGACCGCTTTGCTGGTGTATATCAGCGCTGCGACATCATGCCTCTGGGTGCTGGTGCTTTAGCTGGTACTACCTTCCCTATTGACAGGCAGTTTGTGGCTCAGCAGCTGAATTTTGAGAATATTTACAGCAACAGCTTAGATGCGGTTTCTGACAGGGACTACATCATGGAGTTTTTGTCTGCTGCTTCTATTTTGATGATTCACCTGTCCCGTTTAAGCGAGGAGACTATTCTCTGGTGTTCCAGGGAGTTCTCCTTCATCGAGCTGGATGATGCTCATTGTACTGGTTCTTCTATGATGCCTCAGAAGAAAAATCCTGATGTATCTGAGCTGGTGCGGGGCAAGACTGGCAGGGTTATGGGCCATCTCATGGCTATGATGACTACTGTGAAGGGTCTGCCTCTGGCTTATAACAAGGATTTGCAGGAGGACAAGGAGGGTATCTTTGATACCATTGATACTGTGAAGTTCAGTCTGGCAGTGTATGCCCGTATCCTCCGTGGCATGAAGGTCCGCAGCGAGGTTACTACCCGTGCTGTCACTGAGGATTTCTCCAATGCTACCGATTTAGCTGATTACCTGGTAAAGAAGGGGCTGCCTTTCCGTCAGGCTCATGCTGTATCTGGCAAGGCTGTGCATTACTGCATTGAGCAGAATAAGTGGCTGCAGGATATGACCATGGATGAGTTTAAGGCTTTGTCTCCGCTCTTTGAGGAGGATATCCTGGTGGCTATTGCTCCTGAGACCTGCGTGAAGAACCGCAATTCATATGGTGGTACTTCTTATGGCCAGGTGGATATGCAGCTGAAGCTGGCCAAGGAGATTATGGCGGCAGAGGGGGCTGCTGTGAGCGCAAATGCGGCTAAGCAGGCAAAGGTCAATGAGTAAATTTTGTCTGTAATTAAATATGTGGTACAATATGACAGTGTGGCTTGCCATGCTGTCATATTTTTTTAAGGAGATGGGTGTGTTGAGCGGGAAGCTGAAGGGGGCTGTGTGCCTGACGCTGGCGGCGTCTATCTGGGGCGGTTTGTTTCTGGCGGTGCGGCTGGTGGTTGGCGCTGTGGAGGCTGTGCCTCTGGTGTGGATGCGTTATGTGCTGGCTGCTGTGGCTGTTTATATACTGGGATGTTATCGTCATGTGTCCTGGCGGATAGAGCGGAAGGACTGGAAGCTGGTGCTGTGGGTTGGCCTTATAGGCCAGACCTTGTCTATCGTGACTCAGGAGTCTGGCACGCTGCTGACATCGGCCCAGACTGGTGCTACTATCACGGCGGCTACCACGCCCTTTATGGCGGTTTTTGGCTGGTGGATTCTGAAGGAAAAGATGACCTGGGCCAGGGCCCTTTCTATAGTGCTGGCTACCATTGGTGTGCTTTGTATCGTGTACAATCCGGAGAATTTCCAGGTGAATGTGATGGGGGGCTTCTGTCTCTTTGTAGCTGCCTGGACCTGGGCGCTGATGGCGGTTTTTTTGAAGCTGTTAGATCATTATTCGCCTATTGTGCTGACCTTTTATGGCATACTGGTGGCTATAGTATGTCTGGCGCCATATTCTATCTGGTGGCTGGCTTGTGAGGCTGACTACAGCCTGCTGCTGACATCTGTAGTGATGCTGAGTATCGGCTATATGGGCATCGTTTCCACAACTGGCGGCTTTGTGCTGTGGAATGAAGGCCTGCTGTATATGGATGCAGCTATTGCGGGCTTATTTTTGTTCTTCCAGCCAGTGGTGGGGACTATCCTGGGCTGGCTGATACTGGGAGAGCCTATTACAGTGTGGTTCTTAGCAGGGTCGGCCATGATTGCCGTAGGAGTGCTAATGGCTATGAAAAAATAAAGGCATTGGGGTAAAAGTAAGTATAGTGCCTAGGTATAATTTCAGTCGTTTCGCCACGGCATATAATATACACAAGATATTTCGCCTGAGAATATTTTGGTTGCTCCTGTGTCGGGACAGACGTACTTTTCTCCATTCGCCCTTAAACAATCCATAATAGAGATTAGTGCTTTCTTTGAATGGCACCAGGCTGCATTAAAATGCAGCTGACTGGCGCCTCACAAGCCGGCGTCTATATAAATGTCGTCATGGATTGCCTTTCCTGCGGAAAGTAGAAGGGCTCATATACGAAAAGCAGTCTGCTCCCTCCCTTTCCATGATTATTGACTGAAGACTGTTTAGGTGGATCAATATGGCATAAACAGTATACTATCGCTTTTTGTCTTGATTAATAGAATCTGCTCTTTTTTGTTATATTTAGGTGCAAAGTATGGTATAATAAACTGCACATGTGTTTTGATATATGATTTGATTTTTCATAGGGGGTTATGGGATGCTGAATGGTATGAAGAAGCTGGACTGGCTGATGCTGGTGCTGATTGTGGTGATTACGTATGATATGAATTTTAATGATTTGCAGACTATAGATTATGTGTGCCTAGTGAGCTTTGTGATGTGGATTGCCATGCTGGTGGTGCGCCTGTATATTGAGAATAAAAAATAGAGGAGGGGATTGTGTGAAGAGAATTTTTTTAGTTGTTTGTGCTTTTGTGATTACTGCCGGTCTGTTGCTGGCTGGGTGTGGTAATAAGGATAGCGCCCAGGGGAGTGCTGGGAGTGTGGCTAGTGCCCAGGGGCAGCTGACGGTGAAGGTGCTGGATGTGGGCCAGGGTGATGCTATATTGATTCGGACTGGGGCCCAGACGGTGCTGATAGATACTGGTGATGCGAAGTTTTATGAGGATGGCAAGAAGGGTCAGGAGAATAATCTCTTAATGGCTGCTTTGCAGAAGGAAAATGTTACTGTTATTGACAAGCTGATTCTGACTCATGCTCATGCGGATCATATTGGCAGAGCGCCGGATGTGGTGGAGCAGCTGAATGTGAAGGAAATCATTTATAATGGTATTCCTTCTACTAACAAGTATTTCCGACAGACCTTGAAGAATGCTAAGGACAAGGGGGTACAGCTGACTAAGGTTACAGCTGGCACTACTGTTGATTTAGGTAATAATGTGAAGTTTGAGGTTATCAGTCCTGATGAGGCACTGGTTAACAAGGATTCTAAAATTTTGACTGATGCTGATAAAAAGAATGACAAGCAGGCTGAGGCTAACAATGAGTCTGTAGTGGGTATTCTGTCTTTTGGCAGCTTTAAGATGATGCTGACTGGTGATGCGGAGAAGGAGATTGAGGCTGGCTTGGTACAGAAGTACGGCAAGTCTCTGGAGTGCCAGGTGCTGAAGGCTGGTCATCATGGCAGCAAGACTTCTTCCTCTGAGGCGTTTTTGAAGGCTGTTAAGCCAAAGGCTGCTTTGATTTCTGCTGGTGCTAACAATCAGTATCATCATCCTCATCCTAGTACCATGAAGATGTACAGTGCATTGGGTATTATGCCATACTGTACTATTGAAAAGGGTACTATTACAGTTACCAGCGATGGCAAGAATTTTGAGATTACTTCGGAAAAGTGATTCAGCTTTTTGCTGGTGGTGTATAATAGCAGGGATATGTCATATTTATTGTGATTTCATGTAGATTTCATGGAAGTTTATGATAATTAGCCTATAACAGTGTGCTTTATGATGACAGATGGGGTGATATTATGATTTCTGGCTATATAGACAGGATTGAAGAGGATCTGGCGGTTATTTTAACTGAGGATGAGGAGTATCAGATTAATTACCCTGCGGCGCTTTTGCCTGATAACGTAGGGGAAGGGGATTATATCACAATCGATATTTTTTATGATGAAGAAAAGACAAAGGCTGCTATGGCGGAGGCTATGGAGCTGATGAAATAAAGCTTGCTGCTGTGGCAGGAAAGCTAAAGCGGCGTAGTGCTGCAAATAGATAAATATAAGTCTTGGGAGTGTTTTTGTTTTGAGTTTGTTCCGGTGTGTGAAATTTTGTTGTTTGTTGATGATGGCTCTGGTGTGTCTGGGGACTGGCCTGATGGGCAGTGCTGAGGCAGCGAAGCATGAGCTGAATTATTTCCAGTATAGTAAATACGAGGATGCAGGACGGCAGTGGCTGCGGATTGAAATCGGCATGACAGGCAAGCAGCTGGAGTTTGCCAGCGAGGTCAGGGAGATTAAGCCAAAGCAGCTGAAGCTGACCTTGCAGAATACAGAAAATGACAAGCTGAAGAAGGATATCAGCCTGGACAGGGAGATTGCTAAATACATGACTATCCGTGATGCTGGCAAGAAGGCAGCAGAGATAGTTATAACTCTGGCTACACCTGTGGCTGAGCATGATTACCGTGTTTATACCATGGAGCCGGAGCGGAGAGCCAAGAAGCCTTACCGCCTGGTGATTGAGATTGCGGAGGATAAGCTGCCGGAGGCTGAGCCTCAGAAGCCATATTCTGATACTGTACTGCCAAATCTGGCAGGCCATCATATCGTTATAGATCCAGGACATGGTGGCAGTGACAGTGGTGCCAGAGGGCCTCATGGTTTGATGGAAAAGAATGTTACCCTGGCTATCTGCCGTGATGTGGATGAGATACTTAGGGCTAATGGTGCCCAGGTGGCTATGACCCGCTATAGCGATGTGGATGTTTATGGTCCTATGGCTACTGACAGGCAGGAGCTGCAGGCCAGAGTTGATGTGGGTCTGGTAAATCCAGATACGGAGCTTTTCGTCAGCGTTCACTGCAATGCCTTTACCTCACCAGATGCCCATGGTACTGGTACCTATTATTATCCTCACAGCCAGAGGGATACGGCTATAGCCCAGGCTATTCAGGATGAGATGGTACAGGCTACAGGCCTTCGGGACAGAGGTATTAATTATGCCAGGTTCTACGTTTTGAGAAATGCGTCTATGCCTGCTACTTTAGTGGAGACAGCATTTATTTCCAACTATCAGGAGGAATTCCTGCTGGGTCAGGAGCAGTTCCGGCACAATATGGCTGTGGCAATCTGCCGTGGTATTAGCAAGTATTTTGGAGCTCAGGGCTAAGGCTGATTTGCTGTGACTATGGGCTTTGTAAGGAGAGAATGGGTTATGAAATTGGGGTATAAATATGGGAAGGCTTTGCTGCTGGCAATGGTGCTGGTGTTGTCATTGCTGGTGGCAGGCTGTGATCAGCAGAAGGAAAGCAAGGATAGTTCTTCTGGCAGCGGCCAGGCTCAGGTGGAAACCAGTGCTGAGACTAAGCAGGCTGCTAATGACCTGATTACTGAGGTGAATGTGTATTTCCCAGATGAAAATGCTACGGGCCTTTTTCCTGAGAGAAAGAGCGTGAAGGCTACTGACAAGTCTAAGTACAAGGCTGCTATGGAGGCGCTGATGGCTGGTCCAAAGGATAAGCGTCTGACTTCTGTGATGCCTGGGAAGACTCAGCTTTTGTGGGTGAAGATGGATAAGGATACTGTGAAGGTTAACTTTGATGAGAATATCTGCAGAAGCTTCCGGGGCGGTTCTACTGGTGAGGAGATGCTGGTGGGGTCTATTGTCAATACCCTGACAGAGTTCCCTGAGGTAAAGCAGGTGCAGATTCTGGTGGAGGGTCACGAGGTTGACAGCATCGGTGGACACCTGGATACCAGCAAACCTTTAAAACGCATGAAAGAGCTGCTGAGAAAATAAAATATTTTAAAAATTATCGGATTTCCTGGTGAAATCCGATTTTTTTATGTTTGTTTTTTATTTCATTGTCAAAGATTTGGAAAAGTGTTATCTTTTTAGTAAGAAAGAATTATTTGAACGGTTTGACACTTATAATTTTCTATGGCAGGTAAGGAGGAGAGGGCTATGCTGTTTGCTGGGGATAAGGATAAGCGCAATGATGATAATGAGAGCTTCTATGATTTGCTGTTTAGTGATGAGGGGGATGTGCCGGAGGCACCTGCCCAGGAGGTTCATGAGGCTGAGGAGCATATAGAGGGGGATGATAATGCCAGCTTCTATAAGATGCTGTTTAGTGATGATGGGGAGATTCCGGAGGAACCGCATAAATAAAATCAAAGTGCAAGGGCTGCGATATGCAGTCCTTTTTTTATTTTTATTTCATTTTATTTTGCGGGTGGGTGTGGTATAATTATGCGGTTAAATTGATTGGAGGAGGTTTTTGTCAAGTGGATCTTAGCTTTATTGAGTTGGTAAAGACTGTGATTATTGGTATTGTGGAGGGGCTGACTGAGTGGCTTCCTATTAGCAGTACTGGTCATATGATATTGGTGGATGAGTTTATTAAGCTGGATGTTTCTAAGGCTTTTATGGATAT
>JAFPCE010000107.1 GCA_017390245.1 Selenomonadaceae bacterium | reverse complement strand
CTGGAACAACTATGACTAATTTAAGCAAGGGAAAATTTGAAAAGCTTAAAGTACTTTATCCGGGAAAGGATTTAGTATATAAATTCCACACTGTGATTGGTAAAGCTTTTTGCGAAATAAAAAATCTTTTGTATCAAAATCAATTGTTAATCAAGCAGCGGGATATGCTGTTGCCACGTTTAATGAGCGGCAAGCTGGAAGTTTAGGAGGTGTTGGTATGGGCAATTTTATCACTGAGGATGATATAGAGCAGGCCATTCTGGCGAAATTGCAAGCGCCACCTTTTGCCTATAATATTCTAAGATGTCCTGCCAGTCCGGATATGCGGGATGATTTGCAGGATGGCACAGGCAGAAGCTCCAAGAAAGAGTGTATTTTGCCTGAGATTATGCTAGATAGCCTGAAACGCATCAACCCAGCTATTGACAGCCAATACATAGAATCCATTGTCAAACAGCTGCGGCGTGATTTCACTGGCACAGATATGGTGGATACCAACTATAAGCTGTACAGGCAGCTGAGAAATAACATCAAAATCACTGTCAGGCGCAATGGCAGGGAAGATTTTGACTTTGTGAAGCTGCTGGATTTTGAGCACCCTGAGAACAACACCTTTACGGCTGTATCCCAGATGTGGATACAGGGCAGAGTGTATTACCGCCGGCCGGATATTATCATCTTTGTTAATGGTATGCCCCTGGTATTTATTGAATTAAAAAATGCCATTATCAAGGTGGAGGAAGCCTATAATAAAAATCTCAAGGATTACCTGCGGGATATACCCAATCTTTTTGCCTTTAACCAGATTTGTGTGCTGTCTAATGGACTGGAAACCAAGCTGGGAGCCTTCAATGCTACTTATGATTACTTCTTTGAATGGCTGAAGGTGGATAGCGAAAAGGAAAAGCTGAACCGGAAAGCCCTGCAGTCTGCCACTGAGGTAAAAGACAGTTCCGTGCGGTACTTTGTAGAGGGCTTGCTGCAGAAGGACAGGCTGCTGGACTACATCGAAAACTTCATTCTTTTTGAGAACCAGAGGATTAAGATTATTGCCAAGAATCATCAGTACTTAGGTGTCAACAATCTGATGGAGTCAGTGGCCCATAGAAAGGAAATGAAGGGCAAGCTGGGTGTATTCTGGCATACCCAGGGTTCAGGCAAATCCTATTCCATGGTAATGTTTACCCGTAAGGTAAAGCGGAAGGTGCCAGGGAACTTTACTTTTTTGATTATCACAGATCGTGATGACCTGGATACACAGATTCACAAGAACTTTGTCCGTACTGAGGTAGTAGGCAGCAAGGAAGAGTGCCAGCCTAAAGATAGCAAGCAGCTCAGGGAATTTCTCTCTGGTAACAAGGCCTTTATCTTTACCTTGATTCATAAATTCAGATATGACAAAACCAAGCAGTACCCAGTACTGTCAACACGGGACGATATTATGGTGCTGGTGGATGAGGCCCACAGAACCCAGTACAAGTTCCTGGCGGAAAATATGCGGACGGCTCTGCCTAATGCAAATTTTGTGGCCTTTACTGGTACACCGCTGTTAGGCGCTAAAAGGCTGACTAACCAGTGGTTTGGTGATTATGTATCAGAGTATAATTTTGCCCAGTCGGTGGAGGATGGCTCTACTGTACCGCTGTTTTATTCCAGACGTGTACCAGAAGTGGGCTTAGAGAATAATTTTCTGGATGATGATGTGGTAGAAATCATTGAGGAGGAAAATCTCAATGAGGAAGAAGCCAAGCTGCTGGAGAATGCCTCTTCCCGTATATTGGAAGTAATTAAGCGGGATGACAGACTGGATAAGGTAGCTCAGGATATTGCCAGCCATTTTCCTAGAAGAGGTTTCCTGGGGAAAGCTATGGTGGTATCAGTAGATAAGTATACTGCAGTGAAAATGTTTGATAAGGTGCAGCATTACTGGGAGATAGAAAAGAAGAAGATTATACAGGAGCGCAATACTGCAGCCACTAAGGAAGAACGTGACCGTCTGACCCAAATTCGTGACTATATGAATAAGGTGGAAATGGCGGTTATTATTTCTGAAGAAGCTGATGAAGAAGCAAAATTTGCTAAGCAAGGGCTGTCCATTACGGAGCATCGGCAGAAAATGAAGGCTATCAATAGTGATGGCAGGGATATTGAGGATAGATTCAAGGATCCTGAGGACAATCTGCATCTGGTTTTTGTCTGTGCTATGTGGCTCACAGGCTTTGATGTGAAGAATTTGTCTACCTTGTATTTAGACAAGCCTATGAAGGGACATACTCTGATGCAGGCCATTGCCAGGGCTAACAGAGTGTATCCTGGCAAAACCTGCGGTATCATTGTGGACTATGTGAATGTATTCAAATATATGAAGAAGGCACTGACTGATTATGCTGCTGGTGACGATGCCACAGAATTTCCTGCTAAGGATATAGAGCAGTTAATTGGACATATTAATGGCACTATTGATGCGGCAGAGGCATTTTTGCTGACACTGGGCATTGAGCTGGATGGGATAATGGGTGAAGGGAATACCCTTGACCAGCTGGAGCTGCTGCGAGATGCTTATAATACTATTGTGGCAAAGGATGAAGCTAAAGAGAAATTCAAGGTTATTTTAAATACCATGATGAATCTTTATGAAGCCTCAAAACCGGAAATTTTTGAAAAGCACTGGCAGAATAGCAAATTTGCACCATTGCTATATCTTCATGGCCTTTTTTACCATACCATAGATGATGAAAAGGTGGCCAGGGCCAGACAGAGAATGAATCAGCTGTTAGATGACAGTGTGCAGGCCAATGAGGCTTTTAATGAAAGTGTCCATGAAGCTGCTGCCCAGTATATGATAAAGGGTACAAAAGCTATTGATTTGTCCAAAATCGATGTAGAGCAGCTGCGTAAGGAAATAAAAACAGCCCAGTACAAGGCCGTAGAGATTAACGATTTAAAGGCATTTTTGGAGAAGGCACTGGAGCAGATGCTGAATAGAAACTGTACCAGAAGAAAGTTTTCTGAACGCTTTAAAAGCATTATTGATGCCTACAATGCAGGTGGTACAGAAAATGAGGCCTACTATGAGCAGCTGGTGACCTTCTTGGAGGAAATGCGGCAGGAAAATCAGCGTGCCAGCACTGAAGGGCTGACGGAGGAAGAGCTGGAAATATATGATTTGCTGACTATGGGCAAGAAGCTGACACAGGCAGAGGAGCAGAAGGTAAAGCTGTCTGCCAGGAATCTGTATAAGAAGCTGGTGGATAACCGCAGTGATTTACTGGTAGTAGACTGGTATAAGGATGAACAGCCCCGCGCTAAGGTTAAATATGAGGTGGAAATATCATTGGATCATGATTTGCCAGATAGCTATGATAAGGAATCTTTCGATTCAAAGGTGGCGCTGCTGATGAATCATTTTACAGATATGGCGGTACAGGGCTATGGCTGGGCTGGTATGCAGTAATAGCAAATATGTGTTAAGCTGAGGAGAAATGAAATATATTTAGATGACACTTAACAGGAAAATGGTATAATATAACAAAGAAAAGATTTTTTGCTGCCTAAAATGTATGGTCATGAAAAGATAAAGAAAACCTCTGTTTCTATTAAGAAACAGAGGTTTTTTAGTGAATGAAATTCTTATAAGTCAATATGTCAGAGCCGGATTATTGATTTACCTGTATCATGACGCTGGCTCCATTGGCCACTTTTATTACCTTGCCACTTTTTTCCAACTGGTTTACTGTGTTTCTTAGCTTAGCGCTGATGCCTTTATAGCCCATGCGTCTGGCTAGTTCTGTGAGAGTACAGCCGTCAGCGATGTCTGTGAGGAGTCTGGCTTCATATTCTTTCTGCTTGTCCAGGTTGCCAGCGTGAGGCAGGAATATACTGTGGACAGGTATAGTGACAGACAGAAATTCTCTGTTTTCATCCATGGTAAACTGCAGCTGAGGTGATCCGTTTTTAGCTAAAGCCTGGATAGCAGTAGGAAAACCAGTATTGCGGCCTTCTATGAGATGCAGCTCTTTCAAGAAATCGCCGATGCGGCGGTTACGATACCGTCTGGCTCTTATCTGATACTTCCTGATATCTTCATCTCGGATGCTGCGGTCAAAGCCAGGGAAGCTGGTTATTTCGATGTTTTCTGGGGTAATCCGTACTGTAATAGGTTCATTGATCTGATAAGAACGGTGATATACAGCATTGGCAAGTATCTCTTCTATAGCAGCAAAAGGATAGTTAAAAATCCGCTTGGCTTCCGCCTTATCTTTTTGCTTAATGATTTTTTCAGCTATAACATAGTTCTGAATATAAGCCAGAGCATCTTTTAACTGCCTTTGGATTGGCCCTTGGAAAACCCTCTCTGTCATATTGGTGCCAGTAGGCTCAGGCATATCTGCTACTTCTATGCGGGCGTAGCGGAAATATGCTTCAGGTTTTTCGCTAAACATCAAAATACCAACATTCAGCGGTTTTATATCCTCAGGCGGGCCGTCTACCAGCTGCAGTGCTTTTGCCAGCTCAAGGCTGTCCATATTTGCAGACAGGTTATAGAGATTGCTGTTGATGGCTTGCAGATGCTCACGCATCAGACTGCGGCTGAGGGCATTGATATCGGCTAGCAGGTTAGGGCGGTCATCAAAGGGAATATCTGAAGCCTGGTAAAAAAGTTCTTTTTCTTCTTGCGGTGAGGCAATTACACTGCTGGAAAATTTCCGTATATAGTAATATTTGTGAGACTGCCTGCTGGCAGCATCTTTGGGTGCTTTATAGGGACGTCCATAGCCGGCGCTAACCTTCACCACAATGATATATTTATCATCATAAAGTACTGGCTCTGTTTGTGGTTCATACAGTGGCTCGATGAAGTGGCATAATTCCCGCAGCTTTTTTAGCAAGCCATCCACACGCTCCTTGGCAATGCCTGCTATAGGAAGCTTAGGCAGGCCATTTTCCTCTTCAATGCCAATTAAAATATATCCGCCGCCAATATTATCTATATCATTGGCAAAGGCACAAATAGAGTGAATAATTGTATTAGGATTATAATCTTTCTTGTACTCAATTCTTGAAGATTCTACTATTTGCTGTTTAAGCAGCTCTTCCACTGAAATAGTAATAGCCATACTATCACCCCCCTAGACAAAATATATCACTAGATAGAAAAAATGTCTAGCTCTAGATAAATATTTTGTCTAGTCCTCGACAAAATATATTTCATATCGTCCAGACGTCTAGCTGTGTATATAGAAAAGCCCGCTGCTTCCCTTGGGAACAGCGGGCTTTAGAGTATATAAATGTATAATTTTGTTATTAATTTTCAGAAGAATAATTAATTGGTGGCAAGGCTGAGAAATTTGATCTTTTTCATGGGTGAAGCCTGGCTTTACGGCGGTTTTGTTATATTTATAGCAATGCAATCAGTCCGTCTGCTGCTTCCTGGGTGGTAGCCCAGCTGGTGGCGAAGCGGATGACTGTGTGGGTGTCGTCGTATTTTTCCCAGAAGCCATAGGCAACATGTTTTTCCAATTCTGGCAGCTTGCTGTTTTCCCAGACTACGAATATCTGGTTAGTTGGAGAGTCGATGTAGAACTGATAGCCTTTGTCTTTCAGGGCTTTTTTGATTTGTGCTGCCATTTTGATGGCATTTTCACTGATTTTCAAATAGAGATCATCAGTAAAGAGTGTATCAAATTGTACACCCAGGAGACGTCCCTTGGCTAAAAGAGCGCCATGCTGCTTGACGGAGGTAATGAATGCCTTTGGAGTATTGTTCTTAGTAAATACTACAGCTTCACCGCAGAGAGCACCTACCTTAGTGCCGCCGATATAGAAGACATCAGTAAGCTCTGCAATGTCAGCAGCAGTTACATCGCTGCCTTCACTCATAAGGCCATAGCCTAAGCGTGCACCATCTAAAAACAAAGGAATGTGGTATTCCTGGCATACGTCATGTAAATCACTAAGTTCCTGTTTGGAGTAGAGAGTGCCGTACTCCGTAGGATGGGAAATATACACCATGCCTGGCTGTGCCATGTGCTCATGGTTAGCATCAGCATAGAAATCCTGCAGGTACTGCTTTACATCCTGAGGGGATAATTTGCCGTTATGCTCTGGCAGGGTGATAACCTTGTGGCCGGAAAATTCAATAGCGCCAGCCTCGTGAAGGCTCACATGGCCGGTAGTGGCGGCAATAACGCCTTCATATTTGGTGATAACGGTGTCTATAACTATCTGGTTAGTCTGAGTGCCGCCAGTGAGAAAATGCACCAGGGCTGGACAAACTATGGCTTCGGCTCGGTGCTTATCTTCTTGGTGCTCGGTACGGTGTTGACCCTCGTGTTGCAG
>JAFPCE010000106.1 GCA_017390245.1 Selenomonadaceae bacterium | reverse complement strand
TTTGCAAAGGAATATCTGGAATATGGCGAACCAGGAGATAGTATTATTTTTAACGGCCAGGTTATGAATAAGGACTCTATAAGAAAATACTTTGGCTTATGATGGAATATAAGCTGCGCAGTGGTAACAGTATAAATTAAAGAAAGCAGAAAAAGACCTTTTGCATGTTGATGCATGTTGATATGCAGAAGGTCTTTTTTATATAAAGCGAGGTGCAGATCATTTATCCACATGAAATTTGGTATAAGTTATTTTAATAAATCTATATATAGTGGTTTTACGTCAATTTTACACTAGATATGGACTTTTCCACAAAGTTATACACAATTGTGAATAACTTTTTTGTGAGTAATCCACATTTTTCTCTGAATAACTTTTTATCTCACCCACAGAGGTGATTATGTGATATACTAATTATAACTGTTGCATAGTAACAGCAGTTTGTTTATTTCCTTAGATTACAGAGAGAGATGAATTTTACTTGAAGAACAAATATCACGAAGAACAGCCTATTTACGAGTCCAGATCCAGGAGAAAGAGGAAAAAGAAGAGTAACTGGCTGCCTTATACACTTTTATTTTTAGCTTTTATTATTGCTGCTGTGGCAGGAGCTCTTTTTGCTTCCTCCAGCCTTTTTGATAAAAATACCACAGAAAATAAGGATAATCTGATGGTGGCCAAGGATAAGGTTATGGTTATGATTATGGGTGTGGATGAGCGTGAAGGTGATGTAGGCCGCTCAGATACACTTTTGATTGCTACCTTAGATCCAAAGAAGGGGAAGGCAGCTCTTTTGTCTATCCCTAGAGATACCAGAGTTAAAATAAAAGGCCATGGCTTTGATAAGATTAATGCTGCTTATGCCTATGGCGGCCACCAGCTGACGGAAAATACCATTGAAAACCTCATGGGTGTGGATGTGGAGCATTACGTTATTATCAATATCAAGGCTTTCCACAAGATTATTGATGCCATTGGCGGTGTGGATATCAATGTGGAAAAGCGTATGTATTATGAAGACCAATGGGATGATAATGGTGGGCTGGTTATTGACCTGCATCCTGGCATGCAGCACATGGATGGCAAGACTGCTATTACCTATGTGCGCTATCGTGATGAAGAGGGAGATATTGGGCGTATTGCCAGACAGCAGCGTTTTATGCAGGCTGTAATGGACAAGGTTACTTCTCCTGCCATTATTCCGCGTATTCCTGCTATTATCAGTGAGGTTATTGGCTCCATTAAGACAGATTTGTCAGTAAAGCAGATTATTGAGTTTGTTACTGCCTTAAAGTCTGCTCAGAAAAATGGCCTACAGACAGAAATGCTGCCAGGCAAGCCTGTATATATTGATGGAGTAAGCTACTGGATTCCTGATCTGGCTAAACTGAGAGCTACTATTGCCAATACTCTTGATTTGAAAATGAGCAGCAGCGCCCGTTATGCTATGGAAAGAGACAGCCAGGAGTATCAGGAATCTTTGCCAGAAAACACCAAGGATATTCCTGTTAATGAAGAAATGCGCAAGAAATACCACTTAGATGAGGTGGATGAGGGTTTAAAAAATACTGGCAAGGGACGTAACAGCTACGGAACAGGCAGGGATAATAATGCCAGGGAAAGCTCTGAAGAGAGACGTGTGCCTGCAGATAGCGGTGCAGCTGACAATACCCAGGCCGTACCGGCTAGAAGTAATACTTCAGAAAGACATGCACCATCACCAAGTATGCCATCTGCTGGCAAGACAGCTAATTAAAATTTAATTTCAGGCAAAAGAAAAAGCGAAGCTGAGGCTTCGCTTTTTATATGGGAATTTTTATATGGGAATGGGATATTATTTATCTTCGCCGTACATAAGCTGTACATTATTTTCCATTAAATGGTCAACGTATTTTTGTGGTGGTTTGTGATCAATAACTACATAGTCCAGGTCCTTCAGCTCACAGAAGGAAACCAGGGAAGGAGCATCCAGCTTGGAGCTGTCTACCATGAGAATGTTTTTGCCAGGCTTTTCAATGAGCATCTGCTGGATTTCACAGTCTAATGGGGAAGCACTGGTAGCGCCATTTTCCAGGGAGATGCCTGTAGTGGACAGGAAAAATTTGGAAATGTTGTAATGCTTAAGACAGCTGGTAACACTAGGTCCAACGAAGGCTTTTGTTGGAGGATAAAGTGTACCACCAGTTGCAATA
>JAFPCE010000105.1 GCA_017390245.1 Selenomonadaceae bacterium | reverse complement strand
AATTAATAAACTGCTGGACACTATGATACTGCCCAGCTCTGCCACAGAAATGGAGCACCAGATTCCCAAGGTTCCCAGCCACATCGGCAGCAGCAGCACTGCCAGGGACTCGCAAATCAGGGTATGCACCACTGAAATAATGGCAGAAACCTTGCCATTGTTAAGGCCTGTGAAAAAAGCCGACGCAAAAATGGTAAAGCCAGTTAATAAATACGAAACAGCATAAATTCTAAAGCCTGTTACTGTCAAATCCCAGAGCTCCTGGTCATAGCCTACAAAAATATCTGCTATAAAACCAGCGCTGATTTCCGACAGCAGTGTCATAGCCAGAGCTGTTATGCCTGTTAATATCAGGCTTTTCCGCAGCACAGCCCTGAGGCCCTTTTTATCCTTAGCACCATATTTATACCCCACCAGAGGATTGATGCCTACAGCGTAGCCCATAAACACCGCCTGGAAAATAAAGGATACATACATAATGACACCATAGGCAGCAATGCCGTTTTCTGCTGCAAAATACATCAGCTGGAAGTTATACAGCACCGCCACAAAGGATACAGCCACATTGTTTAAAAGCTCTGAGATGCCGTTACTGCAGGACTTCTTTATAGGCTGCCATTCTATGGCTGTCCAGCGAAAACGCAATGTACTGCTGTTAGGCCGATAAAAATAGATAAATGGCATAATGCCTCCTGCCGTCTGGGAAATCAATGTAGCTAAGGCTGCTCCCAGTATATCCAGGTGAAAAACATACAGCAGCACAAAGTCCAGTACCATATTGGTGATGCCTGCTGAGATAGAAGCATACAGACCCAGCTTCTGTTTTCCTGCTGCAGCCAAAAAGCTCTGGAGGGTGATAAACATCATGAAAAATGGCTCATTCAATATCACTATACGGCCATAAATAATGGTATCCTCTCGAATCAAGGGACTTGCTCCCAGCATATCCACTATCTGGGGCATCATTATAAAGCAGGTGACAGCTATCACTACTGATACGATCAGGATAATCTCCACCAGCATGGAGAAAACCCTGTTGGCCCTTTCCTGCTGCTTCGCTCCCAGACAGTAGGATACCAGGGCTGTACCGCCAGTGCCAATCATAAAGCCAATGCAGGACACTCCCATAAGTACTGGCATAATCAGGTTCACTGCCGCAAAGGCATTCTTCCCCACACAGTTAGACACGAAGAAGCCATCCACGATGCTATACACCGAGGTGATAATCATCATGGCTATGCAAGGCAGGACAAAATGTATGAGATTTTTGTAGGTAACAGGCTTTGCCAAAGCGTTATGTGCATTCATTTCCATTATTTTTCTCTCAAAGGGATGCTGTTAAGATTTCCTTAATATCTGCCAAATCCAGGGCCATATAAGCCTTGTCCAGACCCTCATTATCAGCTATATGCCGGGCCATTTCATCAATACGGCTGTTATCAATGCCTGCCTCTTTTAAGGTGCATGGCAAGCCAATTTCCTTATAAAACGCTGCCGTTGCCTCTATGGCCTTTTCAGCCAGCTGCTTTTTGTCCATGGCACTATCCAGGCCAAAGACATTAACACCATATTTAGCAAAGAGCGGCATGGCCTTTTCCGGATGCTTCTTTAATACCAGCTGCATCCAGTGTGGTGTTACAATAGCCAGTCCCACACCGTGGGCAATATCATAATAGGCACTCAGTGCATGCTCCAAAGCATGGCATGGCCAGCCAGACCGGCTGTTACCCAGGGACAGAATGCCGTTACAGCCAAAGCTGCAGGCCAGCATCAGCTCTGCCCTGGCCTCATAGTTTTCTGGCTCCTTTACTGCCACCTTGGCATTGGCCATTAAAGCACGGATAGTTGCCTCACATAAGCCATCAGTTAAGAGACTGCTTTCCTCTGTGAAATACTGCTCCATCACATGACTCATGCCATCAGCTGCGCCAGCTGCCGTCTGCAGCGGAGATACACTGAAGGTGTATTCTGGATCTAAGATAGAAACCTTTGGGAAAATGCTCTTGCTGAAAAAGCCAGTTTTTTCATTGGTTTCAGTCTTGGAGATAACGCAGGCTGCATCAAATTCACTGCCAGTTGCAGCCAGAGTCAGTACATCCACTATAGGCAGAGCAGCTTTGCACTGGGCTTTATGGGCCAGGAAGTCCCACACATCTCCATCATATTTCGCACCAGCAGCCACAGCCTTGGAGCAGTCAATAACACTGCCGCCGCCTACAGCCAAAACCACATCTATAGACTGCTCCTTGCAGATTTTCACCCCTGCTAAAACGCTTTCATACTTAGGATTAGGCTGTACACCAGATAGCTCAGTTACCTGGAAATCCTTTAACAGCTCCATTACCTTCTGATACAAGCCGATTTTCTTAATAGAACCGCCGCCGTATACCAGCAGCACCTTTTTCCCCAGGCTTCTTAATACCTCAGGCAGATTTTCTATAGCATTTTTGCCAAAAATAAGTCTGGTTGGTGTACCATACTGAAAATTCCTCATAACAAAGTCCTCCTGCATATATAAACAATAATTTTAAACAAAATAAAGTCATCTATGTCTATTTTAACACAGATAGCAATATAATATGTAAGATTATATTTTTTCTGCACTATCACTTTTAATATTGTACTTGTCAAAGCCATTCTGCAAACTATAATATATATTATTATGCCTTTAGGTACAAATTGGCGTAATATTCCATTATGGCGCTCATTCTGCCCGCGTTCACTAGAACAATAGGGATGGGCAAAGTAGATTTTGCAACCATATTTGGCCTTATTAGATT
>JAFPCE010000104.1 GCA_017390245.1 Selenomonadaceae bacterium | reverse complement strand
TACCTAATATCACTCTTTATAGTCCTAACAGGCCAGAAAAAAGCGACCTGTTATTTTCACCTGTTTTTGGCTAAAAAATCGGGCATACTAAATATTTCTTGATTTTTCTACCCTATAATACCAGATTAATCCTCATTTGGTCTCTGCAAAGCAAAGGTAAAGTCAGCCTGTGCAGCCAGAACATCATCAACGTATGCTTCAGCATGGAGTTTGCCATAATCGCCATGCACCTTCAATAGATTAGCCTTCATAATCATCTGGTCACCAGGCACAACTGGCTTCTTGAACTTAATATTGTCCATGCCGCCAAAGAGAGCAATCTTGCCACGGTTCTCCTCAGGGTAAAGCATAGCAATGCCGCCAACCTGCGCCATAGCCTCTAAAATCAGCACGCCTGGCATAATGGATCTGTTAGGAAAATGCCCGTGGAACTGTGGCTCATTATAGGTAACATTTTTAATACCTACTGCAGACTTAAAAGGGTCAATCTCAATAATGCGGTCAACCAGCAAAAATGGGGAACGATGAGGCAGAATCTTCTTTATTTCGTCAATTTCCAATACCATAAAATTTACCTTCCTTCTCAGCAAAATCATTTACTCATAAATTAATTTATTTAAATTATTTCTTTAATGCTTCATAAAGCTGCTTTGCCAGCTGTGTATTTAAGGCATGTCCAGATTTAACAGCTATAAAATGGCCCTTTACGATACCTGCCAGCCGCAAATCTCCCACAATATCCAGAATCTTGTGGCGTACCAGCTCATCTGGATAAATCAACGGGTTCATCCAGCCCTCATCATTGTAAACAATAACATTCTCCAAAGTACCGCCCAGGCCTAAGCCCATCTTGTGCAGAGCCTCAACCTCCGCCTCGTATGCAATAGTTCTAGCTGGAGCAATTTCTTTGCCATACTCCTCTGGAGTAATATTATAATCACCATACTGAATGCCAATCAATGGATGAGGATTAATAGAGGTAAAGCTTACCCGGAAGCCATCGTAAGGAATGGCCACCACAAACTTATCCTCACTTTCCACCTTGTATATCTTATCAATCACAATTTCCTGACGCTCTGCAGAAAGCTCCTTGATGCCAGCCTCAGCCATCAGCTCAAAGAAAGCCTTGCTGCTGCCATCTGCCACTGGCGGTTCCTCCGCATCAATCACAATGCGGCAATTATCAATCTGCTGGGCATGAAAAGCTGACATGAGATGCTCAATAGTAAACATCTTGATGCCATTATCCTCAATAGTGGTAGCCCGCAAGGTTGAAGTAACATTTTTTGCTACAGCTGCCACCTCAGGAGCCCCTGGCAAATCTTCACGCACAAAAACTATACCAGTGTCAGCCTCTGCCGGCTGCAGACGCATGTGCACCTCTTTGCCAGAATGCAGTCCCACACCAGTATATTCTGCTTCACTAGCGATAGTTGTCTGAAATGCCAATTTCATCCCTCCTTATCTGATTTAATCACTTACATTATGTCCGTCTTATCATTTTATCACAAAACACATATATCTGTCACCTTAATCAAGGCCAATACTCCGCACAGACTTCCATCTGTCATGGAGCCAGAACCAGTCTTCAGGATGCTGGCGGATATGCTGCTCTAAAATATTATTCAGCTCCTGCACTGTCTTTTCAATATCTGCCTTCTTATCCTTGGTTTTCTCCACATAAATAGGCGGATAAATGGTGATATGATGGCCGCCATCTGGCCTGTGCTCAATCTGTCCAGGGAAAATTGGGGCATTCTGAAATCTTGCCAAAGTAGCAGGACCAGTAACGCTGTTGGTTTTCCTGTTAAAGAAATCCACAATAATGCCATCCCTCAGGCTTGGATCCTGGTCCATAATAAGGCCAATGAGCCAGCCCTCCTTTATCAGCTTAAACATTTCCCGCACATCAGACTTGTAAGTAATATGCATGCCAGACAGCTCACGGTATTCCAGAATGAATTTGTTGGCAGCATTGTTTTTCTGCTTCATGGCTACACCAACTAAAGGCACACCATACTGAGCCAGAGCAGCTCCCATTATCTCCCAGCTGTCACTGTGGGATGTAGCAATAACGCCCCCCTGGCCTGCAGCAATGGCCTCCTTTAAATAATCCAGCCCGTCAATGGTTACATATTGCTGCATGGTGCCATTTTCAATAAGCTTAGGATACCGCAGCACCTCCATGAGCATAGGACCAAACTGCACCCAGGATGCCTTGGCAATACGTTCTGCCTCAGCTTCATCCACGCCCAGACAGCGCATAATATTATCCTTAGCCAGCTGCTTGCGCTTTTTTGGTACAGCCTTCCAGGTTAAACGGCCTAAAAAACGGCCCAGGCTGTTACAGCTGTCCATAGAAAACCTGCAGGCTATCCAGCTGAAAAATTTCATCACATAATATATCATAGTGAACCTCCCAAAATTCTCTAGTATATATTTTACACGGATTTAAGGCAAAAGAAAACTCCCCATTAAGGGGAGTTAATTTCTTTTAAAATTATTTTTCTAATTCCTTCAGCTTCTTTTCCAAAGCCTTAACCTTTTTAGCCATATCAGTAATCTTCTGGAGATGTGCCTCCATTCTCAGCCACTCCTGATGTGGCCTTGCTGGGAAGCCTGCATAGAAAACGCCCTCTGGTGTGTTGCCAATAATACCGCTGCGGGCAGCAAATACAGAATTACCGCCAATAGTAATATGGCCTACAGTACCAGTCTGGCCGCCAAAGGTTACATTTGGACCAGAAGTGGTAGAACCGGAAATGCCTACCTGGGCAACAATCAGATTGCCCGGGCCAATCTTGCAGTTATGGCCAATATGAACCAGATTATCAATCTTAGTACCCTTGCCAATGACAGTAGAACCTATGGTAGCTCTGTCAATACCTGCATGAGCGCCGATTTCCACGTCATCCTCCAGCACCACATTGCCAACCTGAGGAACCTTGGTATGCACGCCATCCTTAGTGGTAAAGCCAAAGCCATCTGCACCGATTACAGCAGAGCTGTGTACAATTACACGCTTGCCTGCCTTGCAGTGCTCACGGATAGTAGCACTAGAATAAATCACAGTATCGTCACCAATAGAGGCATACTGGCCAATATAGGTATGTGGATATAAGGTAACATTGTCACCGATAACCGCGTTATCATCTACGAAGGCAAAAGGCATAATGGTAACATTCTTGCCGATGGTAACATTTTTGCCAATGTACGCCTCAGGGCTGACGCCCTTTTCATGGACAATTGGCGGAGTAAAGGTGCCCAGCAATATTGCAAAGGCAGCTCTGGTATTTTCTACATATACAGCTGGCAAAGGGAAATCTCCCTTGACGCTGGCTGGCAAAAGCACAGCACTAGCCTGGCACTTAGATGCCTCCTCCACATGATTTTCATCAGCGAAGGTAATGTCTCCAGCCTGAGCCCCGGTAATATTATTGACACCGGTAATCTCTGTCTCTGGTGCACCAATAAGCTCACCATTAACCAGCTTGGCAATTTCCTGTAGTGTTATTTTCATAAGTATCTACCTCTTTACTGCAGCTTGCTGATAACTTCGTCAGTAACATCCACGCCGCCAGTAATGATAACGCCATCCTTAGTATTGCTATTTACCACAGTATCCAGCTTCTTTTCCTTAGCGATATCACCTAAAGCAGCATCCATCTTTGCCTTAATCTGAGTAGCATAGCTCTGCTGCAGGCTGGCACCTCTCATCTGAAGCTGCTGCTGTAACTTCTGCATCTCCTCTGGGGATTTGCCGCTAGCTGCTGCCTCCTGAAGCTGCTTCTCACCTTCCTGCTGGAACTTGCTCATTTCGCCCTGCATCTCTTCGATGGAAGCCTTAATCTGAGGAGCCTCCTGCTGGACTCTTGCCTGATCCACATAACCAACAGACACCTTGCCGCAGCCTGCAGCTGCCAGTGCCATACATAAAATCGTTAAGATACTAGCTATAATTCTTTTCTTTTTACCCATTGTCATAGCCTCTTTCTATTACAAAGTATTCATTTCCTGAAGCATTTCATCTGTTAAATCTATGGTCTTCACGCCTACAACAGGAATCTCTATGCCCTGCTTCTGCCACATGGTTTCTGGCAGACTCATAAGGCCATTGCCTGATGTTCCTGGTGCAGGCTGTGCCAAAATCAAAGTTAAATGATGTATAATGGCCAGCTTTGCCGCCCGCCCTGCAATATCACGGTAAATCTGTTCCTCCAGCTGGGAAACCTCCAGCTGCTTCATCTCCACCACCGCAGCCCTTCTGGCCTTGCTGATTTTCTGCTGGATTGGCGTCAGTGCCTGCTGCATTTCCTGGCTGTTACGGTCCTGGATTTCCAGCTGTTTCTTGATGGCATCACCCTGCAGCTGGTTCTGTTCTGCTTTATCCAGCTCCTCCAGTTCAGCCAGCCTGTCCTTTACAGACTCATTAAACTGCTGCTGGAACTGTTCCTTCTGCTGGCGTCTCAGCTCATTTATTTTCTCTATGCGTTCAGTCTGCAAATCATCCATTTGCTGCAGCATACTCTTTTTCTCCGCCTCACTGATACCCAGTGCCTGGGCATTATCCAGCTTAATGCGGAGATTCAGCAGCTTATTCAGGTATGGCTTATTCACCAGATCCTGCTCAGCAGCATATTGGGGCTCCAGCTCCTTGTAGCGCTTCTCTGCCTCAGCATGCAGCTGTTGCTGCAGTTCAGAATGTCTGGTCAGGGACGCCATTCTCTGCTTCTGCACTGCCATTTCATCAAAGCCCTCTTTATCAGTAACCGGCTTTGATATCATCAGCATATTATCCACCGCAGCTGCAGCCCTCAGACTCTGCAGCTCTGCCCGCAGCTGCTCCAGCTTAGCATAATCCTTGTGTTTTTTTGCCAGCAGCTGGATATCAATTATGCCGATGGATGCTTCTGCCTCGCTCTGCTTTACAGGAGCTGTTTTATATAAAAATGCTCCCATGATGCCCAGAAGAAGCAGCATAACCACTACTAAACCAATAACAGCTTTTTTCCCAGATATATTCTTTTCTGTAACGGTCTTTGGTTTAGTCTCCTCAGCCATGGCAGACTCCTCTCCCGCAAGACAAAATTAAAGTGATATGTAGCAACAAAGTACCGAGGGCCTGAGGCCTCGGTACTTTCAGCTCATAAATTATGCAATTACTAAATTACTTGGACAGCTTCTTGATAACATCCTGAGTAATATCGGTGCCACCATAAACTACGGTGTCCTTATTAAGAACTACAGACAAGCCCTTAGCATCAGCAACAGCCTTAACAGCATCCTCAATCTGCTTGTTAACTGGCTCCATCAAATCAGCATTCTGATGCTGGAGACGCTCCATAGTCTGCTGATAATATTCCTGCTTTTCCTTCTCGCTCATGTTAGCGGACTTCTCATTGAACTCCTTCTGAGCAGTCTCTACAGCAGTCTGCATTTCAGCCTCAACATCTGTATAAATCTTCAGGGTAGTGAACTGACGATAATCAACAACACCAACATTAGAAGAAGATGCAGCAGATGCAATACCAGTACCAGACTGAGTTAATGCCAAAGCAACCACACTGCCGATAAATACCAATGCAATCAGTACACTAATAACCTTTGCCTGAGTCTTCTTGAATTCAAC
>JAFPCE010000103.1 GCA_017390245.1 Selenomonadaceae bacterium | reverse complement strand
ACTCTTAGCAAATCCTCATCTTAATGATGGGGCAGTCCTTATTCCGAAGTTACGGACGCTTTTTTGCCGAGTTCCTTAGCGAAGGTTCTCTCGTAGGTCTTGGTCTACTCGACCCGAGCACCGGTGTTGGTTTGCGGTACGGTAGGAGCAGGTATGTGTCTATCCTTAAATTTTACTGATATTTTGTCATAAATGCAAGTAGCAGAGTATAATAATATACAGGAAATGATTATTTACATCAATTTTGATTTTTTTTCGGTACCAGACTAAATTCTTTGTACAAATTAACTTAAATATTGTAAAATAGAGTGTACGAATATCGTTGGATAATGGGAGAATAGATATGAATGTTTCAACCAATATGGATTTTGAAGTACAAGGCGAAAAAATGCTGAGAGATGCCTTTCAAAATACTGTTGAGGCAATGGAAAATAGCAAAGGGCAGATTTTCGAGATTTACGAAAATACCAAAAAAGATGTGGAGTCCACCAGGGAGGTTCTGAAGGAGCTGAAGGAAGAAACCCGCAAGCTGCAGGATGAGGTGGATGAATTAGTGCGCCGTGAACAGATTGAAAAGCAGAAGCTGGTATCTGTCAGCAGTAATTTTGCCAATTACTCAGAAGAGCGCATCAGGGAAAGCTATGAGGCTGTTAAGGATGTTCAGGTGAAGCTGGCACTAGCCAAGGAAAAGGAGTTCCAGACTAGAAAGCAGCGGGACCGCCTGGAGCTGAGACTCCGTGGCATGGAGAAAAATCTGCTGATGGCAGAGCGCCTCACAATTAAGTTAGGCACAGTTATGTCCTATCTGACTTCACAGATTAGCAATGTAGTTGCCCAGATGGATATTGCCTCCAAAAATAAATTCCTGGGTGTACAGATTATTAAGGCCCAGGAGGATGAGCGACTGCGTGTATCCCGTGAGATTCACGATGGTCCTGCCCAGGAGATGGCTAACCTGATTTATCAGGCTTCCATCTGCGAGCGCCTGGTGGATACCCACCCAGAGGATGCCAAGCAGAACCTGCAGGAGCTGCGCCGCCAGATTCGCTGCTGCCTGGCTGATATCAGACAGCTGATATTTGATATGCGTCCTATGTCATTGGATGATTTAGGACTGGTACCTGCTGTACGCCAGCTGGTCAAGAAGCTTTCTGACAGGAAGATTCTTAATGCTGAGCTGAAGGTAGATGGACAGGAACGGGTGCTGGATAAGCATGTAGAGGTTACCCTCTTCCGCATTATCCAGGAGAGCCTGAACAATATCCACCGCCATGCCGGTGTGGAGGAAGGCTATGTGCGGATGCTGTTTGCTCCAGATTATCTGGCTATTCTGATAGAGGATCACGGCAATGGCTTTGACCAGGAAAGACTGCTGGAGGAGCGGAAGAACCCAGATGGCGATGGCCACTTCGGCATGATTGGCATGGAGGAAAGAGCTAAGATTATTGGTGCGAACCTTACTGTGGCTTCAGAGCCAGGCAATGGTACTCGCGTCCATGTGAAGCTGTCTTATCCAGGCGGTGTTAATAAGGACAAGGCCTGAAATGAGAAATTATCAGACAAGACATTATCAGCACAATAAAAAATCTAAAATCAAAAATAATCAACAGAGAGAAACACGTCCGTTGGTTCAACCGGAATATAAGGAAGCGCCGATTTTTGCTGCCATGAAAAGCTATGCAAGGGACGGCGCTCTTGCTTTTCATACCCCGGGACACAAGCAGGGGTTAGGGGCACATCCTTTCCTTAAGGAACTGATTACAGAGGAAGGGCTAAGGCAGGAGGTTTCCCTAATGGAGGAGCTGGATGATCTCCATGAGCCCCATGGCTGTATCCAGCAGGCAGAGGCTTTAGCAGCTAAGCTGTGGGGAGCCATGGATACGCTGTTTATTATTAATGGCACAACCTGCGCTATTCAGGCTATGATTATGGGCACGTTGCAGCCTGGAGATAAGCTCCTGGTGCCACGCAATGCCCACCGCTCCATTATTGGTGGTATTATTCTGGCAGGAGCAGAGCCGGTGTTTATCAAACCAGAAATTGATGACAAGCTGGGGATAGCTATGGGGCTAAGTGCATCTATAGTTAAAGCTGCCCTAAAGCGGCATCCTGATGTGAAAGCCCTTCTGGCAGTGTATCCTAACTACTATGGTTTTTGCTGTGATTTAACTGCCATTGCAGATCTTTTGCATAGTCAGGGCAAGCTGCTTTTAGTAGATGAAGCCCATGGGGCTCATCTGAAATTTTCTGACAGATTGCCGAAGCAGGCATTAGACTGCGGAGCTGATGTGGTAGCTCAGAGCACCCATAAGCTTTTAGGCAGCATGACCCAGACATCTATGCTGCATATTGGCAGCAAGCGGGTTGACAGGAACCGTATCCGCCAGGCGGCAGGCCTTTTGCAGTCCACCAGCCCTAACCAGCTGCTGCTGGCTTCTCTGGATATTGCCAGACTGCAGATGCAGTATGAAGGCAAAGAGCGGGTGGAAAGAGCCATAAGTCTTTCCCATTACCTCAGAAACAGGATTAATGCTACGGCAGGCCAGTGGAGTCCTGACAGGCGGTACTGCCGTCAATGCAGGCTGGAAAGTGTATATGATCTGGATGAAACTAAGGTTACTGTTAATCTGGAGGCGGCTAATATTTCTGGCATTGAAGCTGAGGAGATTTTGCGCCACGATTTAAAAATCCAGTGCGAGCTGTCTGACCCGAGAAATTTATTATGTATTATTTCCATGGCAGATACTGAGGCTGAGATTAGGCGCTTAAGCAGAGCTTTGGAGGATTTTGAGTCAGAGTATGTTTTTACTACTAAGGGCTCCATGCCAATTTCGGAATTTAAGGTACAGGGCATGGGGAAAATGCCAGTGCTGCAGCAGGCCATGTCACCTAGGGAAGCCTTTTTTGCCACCAGGCAGAAGGTGAAGCTGGAGGAGGCTATTGGCAGAGTTTCCGGAGAAACAGTGGCTTTTTATCCCCCAGGAGTTCCGATTATCTGCCCTGGTGAAGTGATTACCAAGGAAGCGATTAAGTATATCCGGAATTACCAGCAGGAAGGTTTAAGATTGTCTGGCCCGGCAGATGGCCAGCTGCAATATATTGAAGTAATTGGTGAATAAGCATGAAAAAAGGATGTTTAATTACAATCGAAGCAGGGGATGGCTCTGGCAAAGCAACTCAGACCAGAGCATTGTATAACCGCTTAAGGAGTGAAGGCTACAAGGTCATGCAGGTGGCCTATCCAGACTATGAGTCGGATTCCTCTGCTTTAGTAAAAATGTATTTAGGTGGCGCTTTTGGCCAGCAGGCTGATGATGTCAGCGCTTATGGTGCTTCCGTATTTTTTGCGGTGGACCGTTACGCTTCCTTCCAGATGAAGTGGAAGGAGGCTTATGAAAAGGGCACTATTATTCTGGCTGACCGCTATACCACTTCCAATATGGTGCATCAGGCTGTAAAATTAACTGATATCCAGGAAAGAGAGGATTTTCTGGCCTGGCTGTGGGATTTTGAATTTGTAAAGCTGGCGCTGCCTGTACCAGATGTAGTAGTATATCTGAATATGGACCCGGATGTCAGCGACAGGCTCATAGCTGCCAGGGCACAGGCTGATAGCAGCAGGGCTAAGGATATTCATGAAAAGGACAGCAGCTATCTGCACCGCTGTCATGATGCCTATGGCTACATTGCAGAAAAATATGGCTGGCAGCAGGTTGTCTGCAGTGAAAACAAGGAGCCACGGCCAGTAGAGGCTATTGCCCAGGATGTGTACCAGAAGGTACAGCAGAAATTAACAGAGCTTAATATCCAGCCAGAGTCAAAGTAACTGGCTGTTTCTGATAGATTTAACAAAAAGATTTAACTGATAGATTGAAAATTAATGGAGAACATCAATGATTAAAGAGGTTTTAGTTGTAGAAGGCAAAATGGACGTAGTGGCCATTGATAAGGCAGTGGAAGCAGACTGCATCATCACGGAAGGCTTCAGCCTGAAGCCTAAGGCTCTGGCAGCTATTGAAGCAGCATATAAAAAAAGAGGCATTATCATTTTGACAGATCCAGACTCTGCTGGTGAACGCATCCGCCGCTTTTTAAGCAAGCGTTTCCCAGAGGCTAAGCACGCTTTTGTGCCTAAGGAGGATGCTACAGCTAATGATGACATTGGCATTGAACAGGCATCCCCAGAGGCTATCCGCAGTGCCTTAGAAAAGGTCAGAACCCTTGACTGGCAGCCACAGGCAATTTTCAGCGGCAGTGATTTGTTAAAGTGCGGCCTCAGCGGCGGCGCCAGTGCCAGTGCTAAGCGGGCCAGAATCGGGGCCAAGCTGGGCATCGGTTATGCCAATGCCAAGACATTTTTACTGCGGTTAAATCATTACGGTGTTACTAAAGAAGAATTTGACAAGGCTTTAGCTGAGGATGCTGAGTAAAAGCCTGCTTTAGATAAAAGGAGAAAGCTGATACATGACTGAAAATATAGATGCAGCAATTGACAGTGAATTGCATAAGGCCAAGGTGAAGAAGCCACAGCCTACCATTGCCAATCCCCAGGTTACCCGTCATATTATGAAGACCTTTAACCTGCGGGCAGCTAAAAAGTTGGGGCAGAACTTTTTGATAGATGCTGGCATAGTGCAGGGCATTGTGGATGCAGCAGAGGCAGGGCCAGGGGATAGAATTCTGGAAATCGGACCTGGCATTGGCACTTTGACTCAGGGACTGGCAGAAAGCGGTGCCCAGATAACAGCTGTAGAGCTGGACAAAAAGCTGCCGGCAGTTCTGGCAGAAACCCTGGCTGGCTATGACAATGTTACCATTGTACCTGGGGATATTCTGAAGGTAGATATTATGGAATTAATGGGGGGCAAGCCCTTTAAGGTGGCAGCAAATCTGCCATATTACATAACTACCCCTATTCTCATGACACTTTTGGAGCGTCATCTGCCAATAGAAATACTGGTTACCATGGTGCAGAAGGAAGTGGCTCTCCGCATGATTGCTAAGCCTGGCAGCAAGATTTACGGTGCTCTTTCCGTAGCAGTCCAGTATTACACTGAGCCGGAAATCGCCTTTGACGTGCCGCCTCGTTCCTTTATTCCAGCACCAGAGGTAGACTCTGTGGTCATTACCTGCAGGGTGAGAAAAGAACCAGCTGTTAAGGTGAAGGATGAGAAAATGTTCTTCCGGGTGGTAAAGGCAGCTTTTGGCCAGCGCCGCAAAACCATTACCAATGCCATGAAGGGAGCAGGCTTCCTGGCAGAGGACATCCAGCAGGCCTTTGGCAAGTGCGGCTTAGATGGGGGCAGGCGAGGTGAAACCTTCAGCCTGGAGGAATTTGGCCATCTGGCAGATGCCATGATAAAGTAATTTGAAATAGTGAAATAATTTTTACAGGAAGCTGAATTATAGTTTTTGCTAGTTTTCTGAGGTCTGCAATGCAGGCATTAGAGTAAAGAAAATTAGAATAATTTGTGTGTTATTGTTTATTATCTACAGGAGGCAGTTGTTATGAAATTTTCTTATAATCCAGTGGGAGTATGTGCCCGTTTAATGACCTTTGAGGTTGAGGACCATAAGCTCCATAATTTTCAGGTAGAAGGCGGCTGCAAGGGCAATCTGCAGGGCATCGGCAAATTAACTGAGGGCATGGATATTGATGAAATCATCCAGCGCCTGCAGGGCATTAAGTGCGGCAGCAAGGAAAGCTCCTGTCCAGATCAGCTGGCCAAGGCTTTAACAGAGGCAAAGGCAAAACTATGATTTTTTGCTAATCACACTCACGCAGAATTTTCTGTGTGGGAAAAAGCATAGTACTATAAAATAGTGCTGCAATTACATATTTATTGGAAATGAGGAAAAGGTAATGCGAAGAAGGCGCAGCAGACGCCGTGATTTTACGCGTTTATATATATTAATAGCAGTGATGGTGGCAGCATTGGCAGGAGTATTTGCTGCTAATCTTTTTGGTGAGGAAGAAAACCAGCAGGCTGCTGAATCAGGCTTAACTGTTGAGAGTAATTTCAGCCATATTATGGTTATGGGTGTAGACCGACGCAGCGATGATGTAGGACGCAGTGATACCTTAATGGTGGTAACTGTGGACACGGATGCTGGCAAGGGAGAGATAATGTCTCTGCCCCGGGATACCCGTGTGCAGATTGAGAAAAATGGCTATGACAAAATTAACCATGCATACGCCTATGGCGGTTCCAAGCTGACCCGCAAAACTGTAGAGGATTTGCTGGGTGTGCCTATGGATTATTATGTACTGGTAGATTTAAAGGCCTTTGAACGCATTATTGATGCCTTAGATGGTATTGATATTAATGTAGAAAAGCGCATGTATTACGAAGATCCATGGGATGATAATGGCGGTCTGGTGATAGACCTTTACCCTGGCATGCAGCATCTGGACGGCGAAAGGGCTATTCAGTATGTACGCTACAGAGACGGTGAGGGTGATATTGGCCGTATTAACCGCCAGCAGCATTTCATGCAGGCTGTGATGGACAAGGTATTGTCACCGCAGATTATTACCAAGCTGCCAAAGATTATTGAAGAGGTATATTCTGCTGTAGAAACAGATATGCCTGTCAGCGAGATGCTGTCCATGGCCAAGCTTCTGCCAAAGGTAAAGGCTAATGGCCTGGAGTCTGTAATGGTGCCTGGTACGCCAGCCTATCTGGAGGATGTGAGCTACTGGCTGCCAGACATTATGTCACTGAGACAGATTATAGCCAGCCAGATGGGACAGGAGCTTACTGGCAAGGCTCTGGAAAAGGCAAAGGCCGTGAAGGCCATGTACGAAAAATCCCTGCCAGAGGGGCTTACTGTCATGGAGGGCAGCGGTATAGTGACCACCAGGAGTGCTAAAAATGATACTGCTGATAGTGATGACAGCAAGGCTGAAAAAGATAGTGATAAAGAAGAAAAAAGGCAGCCAGAAAAGAAAAAATCTGCCAAGGCGGCAGGCCCTGGGGAGATTTCTGTGCTGATTATTAATGACAGCGGCATTAACGGTGCTGGAGCTAAAATGGCTAATGTATTGCGGGAAAAGGGCTTTAACGTAACAGGCATAGATACTGGCAGAAAGTCAGACCGCACCCATACCATTATCATTACGGATGACAGCAATACAGACTGGTTCTACGGCATGCCATTTAGCTGTACCATTATGGACGGCAGTGATCCTAATGAGGCAGTGGTATATATTGGACAGGATTATGAATAGGATGATTATAAATGGGAAGCATTAAGGTTACAGGCCTGTCCAAGGCCTTTGGCATAGAAGAATTATTTAATGATGTCAGCTTTGAAATCAAGCGGGGAGACAAGGTGGGCTTTGTGGGGGCTAATGGTGCTGGCAAGTCTACCCTGATGAAGTGCATCTTAGGTGAAATGGAAGCAGATAAGGGCACTGTTGCTATGGAGCCAGTAGATACCATTGGCTACGTGGAGCAGCAGGCGGATATGGATGCTGCCTGGAGCTTGTATGATGAGCTGAAGGATGCCTTTGCGGATGTTATTGCCCTGGCAGAGGAAAAGGCTGCTATGGAAGCGGAAATCCAGCACAGCCACGATGAGGAAAAGCTGGCAGCCTATAGCCGGCTGGTGGAGCGGTTCGAGCATTTAGAGGGCTATGACTATGAAAGCAAAATCCGCCGTACTGCATACGGCTTAGGCTTTACCGATGAGGATATGGAAAAGTGCATCGGCCATTTTTCCGGTGGCCAGCGTACCCGTATCTGCCTGGCTAAGGCCCTTTTGCGTGAGCCGGATTTCCTGTTTTTAGACGAGCCAACCAACCATCTGGATATTGGCATGATTGAATGGCTGGAAAACTTTCTGCAGGGCTACAAGGGCGGCGTCTTGATTATTTCCCATGACCGCTTTTTCTTAGACAAGGTTACTAACAGGATATTTGAAATAGAAAATAAAGGTGTCACTGCCTATGAAGGCAATTACACCTACTTTATGAAGGTCAGGGAGCAGCGCCGCAGTGCCCAGCTTTCTGCCTATGAAAAGCAGCAGGAATACATCAAAAAAACAGAAGAGTATATCAGAAAGTACAAGGCTGGCATTAAATCCAAGCAGGCCAGAGGCCGCCAGAGCCAGCTGAACCGCTTAGAGCGCATTGTCAAACCTGCAGAAACGGCAGCCTTTAACTATTTTGCCTTTAACGAGCCAGGGGAATGTGCCCAGCGGGTGGCAGAAATGGAGGACGTGGAGTTTTCCTTTGTGGATAAAACCCTGTTTTCCCATGTAAATATGCTGATTCGCAAAGGGGATGGCGTAGCTATTGTAGGCCCAAATGGTGCTGGCAAAACCACACTTTTGCGGCTGCTGTTAGGAGAAATTGCTCCTAATGAGGGAAGGATAAAAATCGGCTCCAGGGTAAAAATTGGTTATTTTTCCCAGCAGCATGAAGGTCTGCACATGGACCGCAGCCTTTTAGATGAAATGCTGTATGAATACGGCTTAAGCGAGGAGCAGGCCCGCCGTTATTTAGGCGCTTTTCTTTTCCATGGTGATGATGTGTACCGTCTTATTGGGGATTTGTCTGGTGGTGAGCAGTCCAGACTGGCTTTTCTGAAGCTGATGATGACTGGTGCTAACTTCCTGGTGCTGGATGAGCCTACCAACCATCTGGACATTCCTGCCAAGGAAGCAGTGGAGGAAGCACTTTCCACTTTCCCAGGCACATATATTACCGTCAGCCATGACCGCTATTTCTTAGATAAGGTAGCTAACTGCGTTTTAGAGCTGGAAAATGGCACCTTAAAGGAATACGGCGGCAACTACAGCTATTACCGGGAAAAGAAGGAAGAGGAAGCTAAGGAGCAGGCCAAGCTGGAGGCTGAAATGCAGGCTGCGAAGCAAAAGCAGACAGCTGTTAGCAATCAGACAGACAGCAGCAAAAAGGAAAGGCCTGAAGCTGCAGATAGCAAAAAACAGGCCCAGCTGGGGGCTATTCAGAGCATGAGCGACACTAAGCGCAATGAAATGATTCAGCGCACGGAAGCTCAGATAGCCATGGCAGAGGCGGAGCTGAAATACTTAGAGCATCAGATGAATGACCCATCTGTGCAGATGGATCCAGTTAAGAGCCAGGAAATAGCTGATGAGTACAGTGCCAAGGAAAATGAAATCATGGGCTATTACGAAAAGTGGGAGCAGCTGACAGAAGCCTGACAGATTATTGTCATAAATATCAGAAAAAAAGCAAAGAAAAGGGACAAATAGATGGAAGATATTACAGAAATGGAAGAGCTGGAAGGTGTAGTTGAAAACATTAGATTTGACAGTGGTGACGGCTCCTTTTGTGTTTTCCGTCTGAGACCGAATGGCCAGAGAGGGTTAGTAACTGTAACGGTAAATCTGTCACCGCCACTGCAGGGGCAGCAGCTGCAGCTAAAAGGCCAGTGGGTGCAGCATCCCCGCTTTGGTCTGCAGTTTAAGGCTGAATATCTGGTGGTAGCAGCGCCAACTAGTATTGACGGCATAGAGAAATTCTTAGCTTCGGGCAATATTGAGGGAGTAGGGCCAGCTACTGCTAAGAAGATTGTAGCAGTATTTGGTAAGAATACACTGGAAATAATAGAACGTGCTCCCCACCGCCTGCTGGAGGTACCGAAAATTGGCAAGAAAACTGCCGAGAAAATCCATGCGTCCTATATGGAAAAGGCGGAGATGCGGCAGCTGATGGTGTGGCTGGAGCAGCATCAGGTTTCTGGCACTT
>JAFPCE010000102.1 GCA_017390245.1 Selenomonadaceae bacterium | reverse complement strand
GTACAGCCGTCTCTTAGTGAGGCGGCTGTTTTTTTATAGCTGCAGAAGCTGAAATAAATGCAGGGGTGAGGGTATGCTGTTTAAAAGATTGCGAAATAGAATAAAGAAGGATATCCGGGTAGTTTTTGAGAGAGATCCTGCTGCCCGCAGTGTCATAGAGGTTATTTTCTGCTATTCGGGCCTCCATGCTATCTGGCTGCACCGCATATCCCATAAGCTGTATTTAAAGGGATGGGTGCTGCTGCCAAGAATGATTTCTAACTTTGGCAGGTTTGTGACAGGCATAGAGATTCATCCTGGAGCCACTATTGGCGAAGGCTTGTTTATCGACCATGGTACTGGTATCGTCATTGGTGAAACGGCAGAGCTGGGGAAAAATGTTACGCTCTATCAGGGGGTTACCCTGGGTGGTACTGGCAAGGAAAAGGGCAAGCGCCATCCTACTATTGGCAACAATGTGGTAGTTGCTTCTGGTGCGAAGGTGCTGGGGTCCTTTACTGTAGGTGACCATGCTAAAATCGGTGCTGGTTCTGTGGTTTTAAAGCCGGTGCCTGCTTACGCTACTGTAGTTGGCATACCCGGCAGAGTGGTGGTTATGCACGGCAAGCGTGTGGGACAGCCTGTTTACACTGAGGAAATGCTGGCTGTTATGGATGAAGATGCAGATGTTAAGGAAATGGAAGATGAGCTGGATGTAGATCTGGATCATGATGAGCTGCCAGACCCTGTTAAGGATGCGCTGACGCAGCTTAGTGAGAAGCTCACTGCCATGGAGAATAGAGTTCAGGAATTAGAGAAGGAGCTGGAGGAAAAGAATGCTAAAGGTTTATAATACTTTAACCAGAAAAAAGGAAGAATTTGTGCCACAGGAAGAGGGCAAGGTGGGAATTTATGTATGTGGCGTCACCCCGTACAATTTCCCCCATATTGGCAATGCCAGACCTTTTGTTACCTGGGACGTAATTAAGCGCTATTTAAAGGCTAAGGGCTATGAAGTAAAGCATATCCAGAACTTTACTGATATGGATGATAAGATTATCAAGGCTGCCAACACTGAGGGTGTCAGCTGGCAGACTATTACTGAACGCTATATCAAGGGGTATTTTGATTCTATTGATGCCTTAAATGTACAGAGAGCAAACCTTTATCCAAAGGTTACTGAGCACATGGAGGATATTATCAACATGGTGCAGCGTCTTATTGACAGAGGCTATGCTTATGAAATGGAAGGGGACGTTTACTTCCGGGTAGAGAAGGACCCTGATTATGGCAAGCTCAGTGGCCGCAAGCTGGAGGATATGATGGCTGGAGCCAGAGTAGAGGTGGATAACCGCAAGGAAAATCCTATGGACTTTGCTTTGTGGAAGTCTGCTAAGCCTGGTGAACCATCCTGGGAAAGCCCTTGGGGACAGGGCCGTCCAGGCTGGCACATTGAGTGCTCCGTCATGTCTTTGAAGTACTTAGGTGACACCTTTGATTTCCACGGCGGTGGCAGCGATCTGATTTTCCCTCATCATGAAAATGAGATTGCCCAGTCCCAGTGCTGCTGCGGTGATCACCACAGCTTTGCCCAGTACTGGCTTCACAATGGCTTTATTACCATTGACAATGAGAAGATGAGCAAGTCCTTAAATAACTTTATTACTGTGCCAGATATCTTAAAGCTGTATCCAGGCGAAGTGGTGCGCTTCTTTATTCTCCGTACCCACTACAGAAGCCCCTTGGATTTCAGCGAGGACCGCATTAAGGAGGCACAGGCAGGCTTGGTGCGTCTGAGGACTGCCTATGATCGTGGCCAGGAGCTGTTAAAGCAGGAGGGCAATAGCGATGCTGATGCTGCTATGGCAGAGGCTGCTGCCAAGGCTATGGATGATTTCTATGAGGCCATGGATGACGACTTTAACACTGCACTGGCTATTGGCTATATGTTTACGCTGTCCAAGGAAATCAATACCTATGTTAACGATGTAGTGAACAAGGGCAAGGCCTTTGATAAAAAGCATTTTGGCCAGCTGATGGATGTTTATGGCAAGATGGCTGAGATTATTGGTATCTTTGAGAGCTCTCTGGAAATGCCTGCTGCTGAGGGGGAGATGGCAGCAGAGGAAATCGAGGCGCTCATTGCTGAGCGTGCTGAGGCTAAGAAGGCGAAGAACTGGGCTAGAGCGGATGAGATTCGTGACAGCTTAAAGGAACAGGGCATTATTCTGGAGGATTCTGCTGCCGGTACTACCTGGAAACGGGCATAATTGAGGATTATGGTGAAGCATAATGACCTTTGAGCATTTTAAAAAATTAGTAGATATGATGTTTGTGCCTAATGAGGCTGGGGGCGTACAGCAGCGCTATGATTCTGTAGATGTAAGGCAGCTGCCACCGCTGGTGCTGGCTTATATTGGCGATGCCTATTTTCATCTGTTTGTCAGGGGCAGGCTGCTGTCCTATGAGCAGAGCAAGGTGCAGGTGCTGAACAATTTCAGTGCCCAGATAGTCTCTGCTGTGTGGCAGGACAAGGCTTATCACTCCATAGAGCCAATGCTGACCGATGAGGAGAAGGCCATTTACCGCAGAGCCCGCAACGCTAAAAGCCGTGTACCCAAGAGTGCCAGTGTGGCCCAGTACCATTCCAGTACAGGCTTTGAGGCTCTGTTAGGCAGCTTGTATCTGCGGGAGCAGAATGAAAGGCTTTATGAGCTGGCGGAAAAGTCCTTTGAAGCCATTTCCCAGGCTATGATGGCAGAGGTTCAGAACAAGAAATAAGCAATAATATTTGTGTGTAAATAGATGAAGGAGAAACAATGATAAAGGTTAAGCTGTTGGAGCATACGCCAAATCCAGAGCGGGTTGTGGCTATGTCTGCCCGTCTTTGCTACTCTGCCTCTGGTGCAGAGGAGCTGGCTGAGAAAATGTCACCAGAGCAGGTGGAAAAGCTGGTGTCCAAGATTGTCCAGATGGGGCATGCTTCTACCATGGAGCATGTATCCTTTACCTTTGGTATTGAGGGCATATCCAGAGTGCTGACGCATCAGCTGGTGCGCCACCGCCTGGCATCCTATAGCCAGCAGTCCCAGCGCTATGTGGCTGAGCATGATTTTGAGTACATTCTGCCGCCAACTATTGCAGATAAGCCTGAGGCTAAGGCAAAGTTTGAGGCGCTGATGCAGACCATCAGAAGTACCTATGATGAGCTGACGGAAATGGGCGTGCCAAAGGAGGATGCCCGCTATGTGCTGGCTAATGCTACTGAAACCAAGATAGTGGTAACCATGAATGCCCGTTCCTTGATGCATTTCTTCAATTTGCGCTGCTGTAACCGGGCCCAGTGGGAAATCCGGGAGCTGGCCTACAAGATGCTGGCTGAGGCTAAAAAGGTGGCACCTCTTTTGTTTAAGAATGCTGGTGCTTCCTGTGTTGCAACTGGCCATTGCCCAGAGGGGGCTATGACCTGCGGCCAGTTTGCGGAAATGATAAAAATGCGGGAGAAATAAAATGGATTACAGAAAAAATGCTGATAAACCCGGTGCTGGCAGAAACAGCAAGGCCAGGGATAATGTGAAGGGCAGGGCTTCTTTTCAGGATAAACAGCAGAGGGACAATGTGAAGGGTAAGGGCGCTTTCCAGAATAACCAGCAGAAGGCCGGAAGATACGGAGATAAGGATAACCAGGCGGCTAAAGCTGTAAAGACTTTTAAGGCTGTAAAGGCTGTTAAGTCTGCACCAGCTGACAGGCCAGAGCTGCCTGAGGATATGATTGCTGGCCGTAACGCTGTGATGGAGGCTCTGAAGGGCAGCCGCAGCGTGAACCGCATCATGATTGCCAATGGGGCAGTTAATGGCTCTATTAAAGAGATTGTTGCTGTAGCTAAGGAAAAGGGCGTCAACATCAATTACGTGGAGCGCAGCAAGCTTGAGTCTATAGCTGCAGGTATCCGTCATCAGGGTGTTCTGGCCCAGGTAGCACCAGTAAGCTACGTGGAAGTAGAGGATATCTTAGCTATTGCCAGAGCGAAGAATGAACCGCCATTTATCCTGCTGTTAGATGAGCTGGAGGATCCCCACAACGTAGGGGCGCTGCTGCGTACTGCTGATGCTGTGGGTGTCCATGGTGTGCTAATACCAAAGCGCCGCAGCTGTCCTCTGTCTGCTGCTGTGGCCAAAACCTCCGCCGGAGCTGTGGAGCATGTGCCAGTGGCCAGAATCGGCAATGTGGTGCAGGCTATCAAGTCTCTGAAGGAGGAAGGCCTGTGGGTAGCTGCTGCTGATATGGATGGTGCGGATTATTATGATGCTAATATGACAGGGCCTCTTTTGCTGATTGTAGGCAGCGAGGGCCATGGTGTGGGCCGTCTGGTAAAGGAGCAGTGCGACTTTGTGGTAAAGCTGCCTATGTCAGGAAAAATCAATTCACTGAATGCTTCTGTGGCAGGCTCTGTGCTTATGTATGAGGCTATGCGCCAGAGGCTGCAGAAAAAGTAATTATAGTCATTAAGTGGCTGAATAATATGGTGGGGTTATTATGAGAAAGAAGCCAAGAGAATATTATATTATTGATGGCTATAATGTGATAAATTCCTGGCCGGAGCTGATGGCTCTGCGGGGTGATTTGTCAGAGGCAAGAGACAGGCTGGTGCACATGCTGGCAGAGTACGGTGCTTATGAAAAGCACAATCTGACTATCGTTTTTGATGCGCTGTTTACGCCGGACGAAGAGCATGTGGACGTGGTTAATGAGCATCTGACCATTGTCTATACAGGCAAAGGGGAAACAGCTGACAGCTACATTGAGCATTTAGCCTATGAGCTGGTGCGCCAGGATAAAGAGGTGCATGTGGTAACCTCAGATGGCGCTGAACAGTCCGTGATTTTGGGCGCAGGTGCTTACCGTCATCCATCCAAAGAATTTTACAGATTATTAAAGCAGACTAAAAAAGAAATTTCTGACAAGTATTTGTCTAAAGTGGTGCTGCCAGTTTCCCGCAACGAAATTGGTTCACGGCTGGATGATGATACTATGGCGAAGCTGGATGCCATGAG
>JAFPCE010000015.1 GCA_017390245.1 Selenomonadaceae bacterium | reverse complement strand
CCAGAGGTACATTAACAGTACGCTCCCATGGCTTGTCCTCCAGTAAATCTATAGCTCTAGGCTTGGTTGGGTCACGGCGGATAAAACCAGCTGCCTCCAGCTGATTCAGATAGCCGTGTACAGTAGAGCTGGACTTGAGGCCAACTGCCTTGCCAATTTCTCTGACAGATGGTGGGTAGCCCTTTTCAAGAAGGAATTCCTTGATAACCTTGTAAATCTGTTCCATGCGCTCATCAGCGCAACGCTTGCGTCCCATAACCTTCATCCTTTCTTATTTAGGTAACTACATTATATACAAAACTCTGTTCGTTTGCAAGTGTTCGTCAAACAAAAGTGCGTAGATTTTTAAAAATTTTTCTAAAAATTTGGTTTGTATAGGCAAATTTGTTTATTTTAAGAATAATTATCTAAAAATAATGTATACATCAGGCCAGTATGTAGAGCTGCAAAGGATTTTGTAGTATAATAACCAAAAGTAAGACATAGCTAATATAATAAGTGAGCTATACAATTATTGTTTTAGTTAATAAAGTCAAGGTAAAACCAGGTAAGTTAATTGAAGGTATGTTTATGGGGTTAAAGAAAAAATTCGGATTATTGGCGGCTGTAGCCGGCCTGTTCATGGCGGTTATTTCCATTATCGGCTTTTACAACGCCTACACCAATCTGGAGGAAAGTGTAGAGGCTGAGTTTATCACTGAGGTGGATGCAGGTGCCCATGATATTGATGGCTGGGTAGCTTCCAAGGCAGATGTAGCTGTCCATGGTGCCAGCGCCCTGAGCCAGATTGGGGACTTAGGGAACTTCCCACAGCTGCAGACATCCTTAGGGTTGGCGGCTTATGATTCTCAGGTAGCTTTTGTATACTTCGGTGATGAAAATGGCCGTTTCATTGATTACAAGGACGGCGATCTCACCAGCGAAATCGATCCCCGCACCAGAGACTGGTACAAGAATGCCAAAGCCTTACAGCCTGGCCAGGTAACTTATTCTGATGCCTACAAGGATGAGATTACCAAGAAGCTGATAGTAACTGCATCTTCTCCAGTATACTCCAACGGTGCTGTTGTAGGTGCTGTAGGTGCTGACGTGGCTCTGGATGTTCTGGATGAAAAGATTCAGGATGTAGACTACAGAGGCGAGGGCCTGCCATTTATCGTGGAGAAGTCTGGTATCGTTTTAGCAACTAAGGATGAGTCCTTAGAGGGCAAGAATCTCCGTGACGTTGAAGGCATTAACAAGCATTATGATGACATGCTGAAGAAGGACCAGGGCTTATTCTTTATGGATACTCCTGCCGGTGAGACGATTGTAGCTTATACCATTATGCCAAGCACTGGCTGGATACTGGGCTTGTCTGTACCAACCAGCGTGGTATTTGCCTCTGTTAACACCATGAAGATTACTTACATCATGCTGACCTTAGTGGGCATGGTACTGATGGTATTAATCTGCTTCAAGTTCTCCAGCAACATCGTTAAGTCTGTCCTTGACTTAGAGGAGCATGCTGAACAGATGGCCAAGGGCAATCTCCATTTGGAGGATATTGAAAAGGTTTCTGAGGATGAAATAGGCAATCTGTGCGTATCCTTTAATGCCATGAGAAACAATCTCCGCCAGCTTATTACCAGGATGGCATCTACTGCAGAGCAGGTGGCAGCTTCTTCTGAGGAGCTGACTGCCAACGCCAACCAGTCTGCAGAAAGCGCTATCCACGTAGCAGAAACAGTTAACGAGGTTAGCGGTCACATGAACGACCAGTTAAATGCCGTTAACACCTCTAAGTCTGAAGTTGATGCCGTATTTAACGATATCACCATTATGGCTGACAAGTCTAAATCCGTCAGCCGTGCTTCTTCTGATACTGCTGAGGCCGCTAAGAGAGGCGCTAAGCTCATGGAAGAGGCTGTTACCAGCATGGGCAATATTGAAAAGAGTGTTATGACCTCTGCTGAAATGGTGAAACAGTTAGGTGAAAACTCCCAGGAAATCGGCACTATTGTTGAGGCTATTTCCGCTATTTCCGACCAGACCAACCTGCTGGCTTTAAATGCTGCTATTGAGGCAGCCCGTGCCCGTGAAGCTGGCCGCGGCTTTGCTGTTGTAGCAGAAGAGGTCAGAAAGCTGGCTGCAGAATCCCAGACCTCTGCCGAGCAGATAAAGGAGCGTATTTTCTCCATCCAGAACAACACCCAGCGTACTGTTGAGGCTATGGAGAAGGGCACCAGCGAGGTAGTTCAGGGTACTAAGGCCATCAGAGACGTAGGGGCCCAATTCCAGACCATCCTGGGCATGGTGGATGACATTCAGGTACAGATGCAGGACATCAACAACTCTGTACAGACTGTATCTTCCGGTGCTACTAACATCGTAGGTGCTGTGGATGAGATTGATTCCATCAGTGCCAAGACAGCTGATAACACCCGAGTCATTTCCGGTGAAACCCAGCAGCAGTCTGCTTCCAACGAAGAGATTGCAGCTGCCTCTAACTCCCTGGCACATCTGGCTATGGAAATGCAGGAAGCAATCGGCAAGTTCAGAGTATAATTGCTCTGATTTATTTCCCATAAAATGAAAATGCTAAAGTTATGGGCAGTTTCACAGGCTGATTAAAAACTTAATTTTCATGAAATAGTACAAAATGGCTGCAGAAATTCCAATCTGTGGCCATTTTTTTGTATTGTGTGTTATAATATAAAGAGGTGTATTGTGCCCAGAGGGGCAAACGTTTAAGAAGTATTAAAGAAGTAGTAAGGTGAGAATGTGATGGAACAGGTTCCTTATCTTTGTATAGACCTAGAAGACGTGGAAATAAAGATAAATGAATTTGCCAGATACCTGGATAATCTGGGAGACTATAGCAGCCTTATAGCAACTGTTTACGTAGCCAGCAAATTCCAAAGCGATATTCCAGAGCTCATTGGCATGCTGAAGGCCAAGCTGCCACGGGTGAAAATCATGGGAGGCATAGCCTCATCTAACGTCATTAACGGCAATATATACAGCTACGGCATCGCCATAACCTTCCTGGTTTTCAAGGATTCCCAGGTGGAGGTCAGGGCACTGCCATGGGAGGATGAAAAGAGCGCAGCGGTAGGCAAGGAGTTTTTATCCTATCTCAGAAAGCAGTACCAGCTGGTGGCTGTTTACATGATATCCTCTGGCTATAACTTGAATATCACACCGTTTTTCAAGGAGATTTCCAATGCTCCTGTTGATGTGTCCTTCTTTGGAGGCGTCATCAGCAACAACATTTCCCTGGAGGATGGCTGCATCTTTACAGATGAGAAAATTATCCCAAGGGGCATAGCTGTAGCTATCTTTACTGGCCACAGCCTGCAGGTACACAGCTGCTACTGCAACGGCTGGCAGCCACTGGGGAAGGGCTTTACCATTACGGAAGTTGCCAACGGCGGCAATACCATTAAAACCTTAGATGGCACTAACATCAGAACTCAGTATGAAAAGTATCTGGGCATTAGCTGGGATAAGTCCTTTATTGATGAGGCTGTAGTATTCCCTATGATGGTAGAACGCAACGGTACCAAGCTCTACCGCCTGCCACGTTATCTGTACCCAGATGGAGCTGTTAACTACGGTGCAGAGTTCTCTGTAGGTGAAACAGTGAAAATCACCTATGGCAGTCCGGTGAATGTTATCAAGGATGCACGGGCCATGCAGGTGGAAATGAAGCGCTTCCAGCCTGAGGTAATACTGGCTGTCAGCTGCTGCGCCCGGAAGAAGCTGCTGAATCAGGATGTACGCCAGGAGCTGGTGGGCTGCAGAAGTATCTGCCCTGCTACCGGTGTCTATGCCCATGGTGAGTACTTCAGAGACCTCAATGGTCATGTGTACATGGGCAATCTGAACATGTGCCTCATGGGCATGCGTGAGGGCAAGCCACGGGAAGAGAAAATCGATGAGCTGCTGCCTCGCATGGAGTCTGAGGTTGTACTGGAAAACAAGGAAAACAAGATCCTCAGCCACATGATGCACTTTGTCCAGGCTGTGTCTGATGAGCTGGAGGAAAACAACAAACGCCTTGATTTATTAGCCAGCCATGACGAGCTGACTGGTCTTTTAAACCGCAGCGAGCTGGACCGTAAGCTGACCAAGACTCTTCGCTATGTAGAGCAGACAGGCCGGCCAATGGCACTGTTTCTCATGGATTTAGATAACTTCAAGGGCATTAATGATGTCTACGGCCATCTGGTAGGGGATGAGTCGCTGATAGCAGTAGCTGATGTTTTAAAGAAAATGTCTACCGATAGCCTTATTCCAGGACGCTGGGGCGGTGATGAGTTCCTGATAATCCTGCGGGATATCGGGCCAGAGCAGGCCAAGCGCATTGCAGAGCTCATCCGCATAGCCGTTTCCCGCATTAAATTTGAGGGCCTGGATCTGAAGCTTTCCACCAGTATTGGCGTCACCAGCCATTTCCCTGGAGAGGATGAGGTAATACTGTTCAAAAAGGCTGATAAGGCCTTGTATGATGCCAAGAACAAGTGCAACAAGAACAGTATTTGTGTCAAGATGGTTAATGATTAAAAGATTGATAATAATTAATAATTATTTCATGATATATAATATATAAAGGTATACACAAAGGAGACTATCAAAAACAATGATTTTAAATCGTAAATCCGTGGAATTATTAGCACCTGCTGGTAACTGGGAAGCATTAGAAGCAGCTGTAGAGGCTGGAGCTGATGCTGTATATTTAGGCGGCAAGCATTTTAACATGCGCATGCACCGCAATAAGGAAACTAACTTTGATGATGAAATGCTGAAAAAGGCAGTAGAGTACACCCATGCCCATGGGGTACAGCTCTACATCACCTTAAACAACCTAATCAGCGAGGAAGAGGTAGAGCCTTTAAAGAAGTATTTATT
>JAFPCE010000101.1 GCA_017390245.1 Selenomonadaceae bacterium | reverse complement strand
CTTGATATACCCCAGCCACTCTGGAAATGGCTGTTCTTCTGGTATTCCACTTTCCATTGGCATATTAATTCTATACTTACGATTTATTACAGGCTCCTGGCACAGCCATTGCCTGCAGCATTCCATAGCATAGTAAAGTTCTAAAAAGCCATTATCCATTGACCTGTTATAGGTACAAAACAATAACTGCAGTTCAACAGTGGATTCTTCGTCCAGGTCATTAACCTTTACCGGCCGTATAACTATGCATGGATCCATTGCAGCCTTTTCTTTGTCAGTCATTGCCTTAGGCAAAAAGCCCGGAAACACATGCATTGGCTTATCTCCCAGATTTTTATCTGTCGACCTGTAGCCCATACTGTCAAATTTATCCTGCAAAAACTTTGCTACATCAGTTGCACAGCTTATTGGTGTCATTTAATCCCTCCCGTATTCTATAGCCCTTGCAAAACGGTCATTGAACACCCTTTGCATCCTATCTTCTACGGTATCAATAACATTTACATTGCCTGCCATCTGGGCCACTGACAAAGTAAATTCCTTTTCAATAGGCAGCCTGGAAGTAGTAACTCTATGGAAAATACCTTTTTTACCTATATCCACAAAAAATGACCTGGGCAAACTCTTGCGTGTTTTCTTTATCCGCACGCTTACCATGCCTTTTCTGCTGATTGTAGGCTTAAATTCCATTAAATCCATAGGCCTGCCTGTTACAGTAATAACGCCCTTGCCACTGGCAGCAGTAGCCTTTTCTGATTTTGTAGCACCTTTAATAGTTCCAGCCTTAATATTATATTCAGAGCGTATGCCCTTAGATAAGGCCGTCCGCCCAGCCGTTAAAGCTCTATTAATGCTTGAACTCATTGCCCTTTTGATGGCATTAGGCTGTTTACCTAACATTAACTGTGCTGCATCTATGCCATCCACATCAATATCTATGTTCACAGCCTATCTACCTCCAGTGAAATGGTGCTTATTCCCAAATCATCTATGATATTGCCTACTCTGTACACTTCGCCGTCTACATCAACCACATTTCCCCTAGTTACCTTGTCTGGTAAATCAGCTGTACGGATATGCAGTATCCTGGCAATACCATTAATGCCATCAAAATCAGGAGAATTGCTGATACTAATTAACATCTGTTTTGTATTTAGCCCTTCTAGTAAGCAGGGCACTTCAATACCATTTATTTCATGCTTTTCAGCAAATTCTCCCTCATTAACAAATACATCAAGGTCAGCCATAAGTTGTTCCATGAACTGGCTCATGGCTCCACCTTCTTAGCTTTAGTAGTACGTGGCTTTTTAACCTTCGGCTTTACTTCAGCTACTTCAGCTGGCTTAGTCAGCTCAGGCAGGATTTCAAAGTCAGAGGATGCCGCCAGTCTTTCAGCATAAGCATCCTCTACTTCAACCTTACTGCCTGCACCGTACATTCTGCCTTCATGCCGCAGCCAAAAGCGTTTTACGAGTACGGTTTTCATTGCAGTTCACCTCAGCCCTTTGCCTTAATAACAGCCCAGTCATCAACAGTCTCTGGTACCAGCAGGAAGCGGGAATACATAGCCAGAGATACAGTATTATCATCCTCACTAGCTCTATATGCTGGTACATAAGCGCCGGCATAGGTCTTGAAAGACTTACCCTCTACCAGAGTTACAGCACCATGGAGCTGCTTGCCACGGCCTGGGATACCGATAATTACATCATCATCACCGATGAAGCTCTTTACCTGGCCATCATCATCCACATAGGTTTCCATGTAGGTATAGAGTTCCAGATTTAAGCTGTGAATCTTACCGATGAAACCAACCTGTGGAGCAGTCAAAGTAGGCTGGAAGTTCAGCATAGTCAGGTTATTGCCATTAGAGATATTAAGAATCTTGCTCATCATGTCATTGCCTAACAGGTAATTGAAAATATTCTTGCCGCAGATAGCTACAGTAGGAATAATACCTGCATTCTCCTGGATGGAGTTGGACATTTCGCCAAGGTCGCCTAAGATATCAGCACCTGCTTTACTCCAGTCAGTAGTAAGCTTCTGATTCCAGTCCTCAAACTTAACAGTGTCCACCTTAGCAAGCTGGCCATCAGCAGCATAGCCCTTGATTTCGCACTGGCCAGTAGTGAGAATATCAGCAGCCATCTTATTCTTACGGTTTACTACAGCATACTGTAAATCAACTAAATCCTTTGCCAAAATCTCATTGGCACGCTGCTCTGGAGACTTAGTAGAGTAAACACCCTCACCAAAGCCACGGCCCATGATATCCTCTTGGGTTAATACACGGCGCGGGCCTACCATTGGAGGCTCATAAATATCAATCTTAGAACCATTGCGGCCCATATTCTTACCGCCACCAGCTACAATGAATGGTGCCAGTGTACGCTGGCCCTTACGATACTCCACAGCAATTTTGTCAGTCATAGCCACAGCTGGCATAACTGGAAAGAAGGTATCAGTTAAGAAAGATGCAGGCTGCTTCATGCGGTCCATAGCCTGCATTAAAGTAATAGTATCCTTAAAATCCATGTTTTTCATCTCCTTACATCTCAGAAGTCAGATAAATATTCTTGTCACGAAGCTGTGCAGCATGTGCTGCTACAGTATCGCTTTCACCTACAATCATATGCTCAGCATTGAACATACCGCTAGCATATACAGTAGCTACAGTGTCCTCAGCAGTTACAGGCTGGGATACAACATAAGATGCCTCATCAGCACCAGTTACCAGCTTGCCTGCCTCAGTGACTACAGAACCACGCTCCAGCGCAGTACCGGCAGTGATGGAAATATTCTTCTCGATGATTGGTACTTCAGTACCACCAATCAAGCCATCATAGGAAACACCCTTTACATTTTCACGAATAGCCATTATTTTTCACCTCTCATATTATTCATAGCCTTAACCAGCTCATTAACCGCATCCACTTCTGGCTTTTTCTCTTCGCCAGCTGGGGCTACATCTTTAGCACCAGAATTCTGCTGGTCAATAATCAGGTTCTTAATCTCTTCGATACCTTTACTAAGATTTGGCTCTTCACTGTCAGCCTTTATAGCCTCAATATAATCAGCCATTTTCTCGGCAGTATCGCCTTTAGCCTTGGCAATATCTACCAGTGCATCCACCAGCTGACTGCCATCCTTCAGGGCATCCAATGCCTGCACTCTTTCCCTTTCAGCAATTACTGCAGGATCTTCGCCCTTGTTGCCGCCCAGCAGGTCCTTAATCTCCTGGATGGCCTTCAAAATAGAACTATCCTTCATATCCTCTGACTCCTTTTCTTTACTAAGCACATTTTTCAGCTGTGCCACGTTGGAAAAACGCTTTAAACTGCAGGCCACATTGTTAAAATGTGCCACACCATCAGCAATAGAGTTTTTAACCTCATATTCAGCCTGTTCATCTGCAAAACCATACTCAATAGCCTCTTTTGCATCCAGCCAGGTTTCATTGTCCATCATTTCCTGTAATTCCTCTGCTTTCAGGCTTTGGCATCGCTTTAAATAGACATTGATAATACTCTGCTTTACCTTCTGCAGATTTTCAGCCAAATCAATGGCCTTCTTTTCATCCAGATAATCCATTACACCTACACTAGGGTTGTGAATCATGAACAGGGCATTACTTGGCATAACTACCTTGTCAGCAGCACAGGTAATAATGGTTGCTGCGCTTGCTGCCAGACCATCAACGTAAGCTGTAACCTGTCCGCTATAAGCCTTAAGCTGGTTATAGATAGCATGAGCAGCGAATACATCACCGCCTGGACTATTAACGTGTACGATTAAGTCCTTGCCTCCCATTGCCTGCAGGTCAGTAGCAAACTGCTTTGGTGTTACTTCATCGCCAAACCATGTTTCGTTGGAAATTTCACCATAAAGTAAAAGCTCTGCTTTTTCCTCACTGGATTCATTCCTGAACTGCCAGAATTTATTATTCTTCTCCATTCTCTTCACCTCCCTCCTCAGTAAGCAGTACTGCATTTGTCCCCAGCTGCACACCGGCCTCCTGCACCTTGGTCTTAGCTATTCTGATAGCCTCAAGGTTTTCATAGAAGTCACTGCCAGTTATTTCAGCTGCTTCTCTCTCAGGGGTAGAGAGACCATACTGGATACGTAATGCAGCGCCATTAATATCCCTTACTGGGTCAAGAATGCTCATGGATGGGCCATACCACTCCGCATTACAGTAAGCATATCTGATAGCTGGGTCCTCAAAGAAGCCTGGTGCTTCTATCCGCCCAGTTGCCACAGCCTCAGCCAGCCACATTTCATAAACAGGCTGACAGAAGTCACGGCTGAACCATGCACGGCGCAGCTTAAACTGCTCCCATGCCTGTAAAAGTGCTGCCCTGGATGCACTGTAGGAGCTGGTAAAGCTCTTCATCAGCACCTCATACGGAATGTTCAAAGCACTGGCTATCATTTTTACCAATTCCCTTGTAAATGGCTCAAAGGTTGACTGGGTTTTGCTGGCATCAATGCTCTTTACATCAACACCCTTAGGCAGGGCATTCATTGTGCCAGGGCCCAGCTGATATTCATGTACATCCACTACAGGAGCGTCTGGATCATTCTCATCATCATAAGGACTGGCACCTAATACGTCAGATATAGAGCCTGTGCCACTGCTGGAGGTAAAGAACAGTGCAAAAAATGACTTCATAATGGCTGAAGTTAATTCTGCAGTAGTATATCTGGATACCTGCTTCAATGTTTCAATGACTGGAGCTAAATAAGGCACGCCTCTGTATTGGTCTGGCCTCTCATCATGGCATATCTGCAGAACATTAGCCTGTCCTAATATGTCACCATGAGCCTTTACCCTTACCCAGTTAGTGGCCCTGTTAATTTCTACAGGGTCATAAGGCACCTTATTAGATATCCAGTAGGCCTCTACAGCTCCATTCTCATTGATTTCAATGCCGTTAATAATCCTGTTTTTGCCATCTGGTGCCACCATTTCCACTGATAACGGGCCAGTAACACCATAATAATCCTGTCCCAGTGGATTGCTGACACGATTTCCTTCCAATGCCTGTATTCTGAGGCTGTAAGGCATATTCATATCATAACCACGGCGGAAAATGGCAAAACTATCACCATCAACCATGTAGGCCTTGTACAAGATTTCCTGCAAATCGTAGAAATTGTTGCGTTGTCTGATGTCACACAACTTTGAGCTAGCCCACAGGTCAAATTCAGCAGAAACCTTCTTGTTCCAGGTTTCTGCATCCTCTGGTGTCATATTTAACAGTCCATATTTCACCTTTGGGAATACTTTCAGCCCTGAACCGATGGTATATTGCGTTGTTGTTGCTATGGCAGCAGCTCCTACAGGTGTATTAATAACCTGGTCTGCCGCCCGGCTGCGCAAAACCTCTAAATTCGCATTAATATCTGACTTCGAGCTGGCTTTTCTTGGATTCCATGCCTTTAAAATGCTAGATGATTGCGAAGCACCGCCCTCACTATAGCCAGTATTTTTAAACTGCCTGTTATTCCTGCTGGTTGGTGTCCTCGCCTTTCTCTTATGTGCCATGAGCTCACTCCTTTTCATGCACAAGAAAAGCACCTGCCAATGGTAGGTGCTAGCTAAAGTAAAATTTCTTTAAATCCGCCCCTGGAGGCGGATTTGCTAATCTCTGAAAACTGCCCTGATACTGCGCCGGATTTTGTAGGTTGTATCCTCTAAGGTTGCTCCGCTATTGATTAAATCGTCTATCGTATCACGAATATCCGCCAAATCTGCCCTTGTTAGGGTTCTGTTGCCAATAGTATAGCTTTGTCCGGATAATACGGCCTTTTCTGCAGCATAATATGCTCTCAGCCTGTCATTTTGCATTTTTTGAATTGGATTCACGTTATCCCTCCCTCAGCTACATATAGCTTCTTGATATACTGGCCTTTTTGGTCTTGGTGCTAGTATTTACAGCCTGTTGCTGGTTTTTCCTGCTAAATCTGTTCCTTCTGACGGATATTTTTGGCTGATTTACAGGTTTTGCAGGCTCTGTTTTATATACAGCCTCTTTCATTCTGCCAATGGATACAGCCAGCTTCTCCCAATTTGGTTTAAAGCTCTGCATGGCTGCCAGATTGTACACTCTGAGGTCCAAAGGCTCATTTCTGGTATGACTGTCTACTGGCTCCCAAATCTCTCTAATTTGACCGCCTTTTTTGACAACCTTTTTCCTCTCGGCAATGATGCCCTTGAAATACAACTGGTCATAGCCTCGCACATTTTCCCCCAGTTTATCCTCTGGAAAATGAAAATACTGCGGGCCAGCCTGTTCAATGGCTAATCTGTTCATAATTTGCTGCTTGCCATCATCTACCCCCAGCATTATCAGTGGAATATTGGAACCATGGGCCCTAGCTACTCTGTAATTAAGTGGCAATCCAGGACCACCCTGGCCTTTTATGGCAAAGCGCTGCTTATTCATATTCCTTTCGCAGTAGGCATATACATTGCTAGTGTAATGACCGCCGGAGTCAATGAAGGTACGGGCTATTTTTAATGTCTGCCCATCGCCAAAACTGTATTCCTTGTCCAGCACCTCATCAAGTGCATCCCATGTTTCCTGTTTATCTGGTTTACCAAGGACAATTCCCTTGTAGATGCCCCAGCATTCTTCACCCATGCCCCAGCCGCATATTTCGTACTCGAAGCGGTTATCCTGTGTATCAACTGCAGCAGTCAGCAGTAATACACCTTCTGGAAGTTCAGCAGGATATTTTTCTCTGCGCCTCAGGAATACCATTTCATCACCAAAGGCTCCAGCCTGCTTATATGGCTCTCCAAAGCGGGTATTCATTACAACCTGTTCACGGCTAGGGTCTCCCTTAGCCTCCAGCCACTCACGCATCAGCTCCGCCCAGCTTATCCACGGACTGGTAAAAGCATTTACGAAGAAAGAGCGAATGCCATTCTTTAGGGCATCAGGATTCTGTGGTACGTACTTCTGTGGCTGTCCCTTCATAGTCTTTTCATCAAAGTTAAAACCACAATCAGGGCAGCGCCAAGCCACGTTGTCTATAATTACAGTCTTGCGGCCTTGGGTATCCTTGACTTCCTGGTACTCTGTCATTATGTCTATGTGTCTTATGGTGTGGTATTCCCCACAGTTAGGGCACTGGTGCTGCCACTCTTCCTGTGTACCAGCTGTATACTCCAAAGCAATACGGCTGGCTCCCTCATTAGTTGGTGTGGAAAATAGTCCCATGCACCTGTTCCAGAAGGTTGTCATTCGTTTGCTGGCCAAATCTACTGGATCACCTTCACCGCCGGCCGATGCTGGAAATCTGTCCACCTCATCAGCAAGCAGTACCCGCACCGGTCTGGATGCAAGGCCTGCTGGAGAATTAGCACCGCACATTATGAGACGTCCACCAGGGAATATCTTGCTCAAGATGGTATTATTTCCGTCTTTTGCCTTAGCTCCCTGCTTGGTTTTATCCTCTACATTGTGAAAAAGCTTAGATAATACCTTTGTATCTCTAAGCATTGGTGCAATACGTGTCTTAGAGAAGTCCTGTGCCATCTCTATGGTAGGCTGTACCATCATAATGGCACAAGGGTCAAGATGTGCAAACCGGCCAATCACATTATTCATGATGTCTGAATTGTGTGTCGGTATCATAGCATCACCAGCCAAATATAAATGGCTAGGAGAATCTACTGCTATGCAGCACACTGGCCTTGATAGTACTTTCTCTATGCAAGTTATACGTCTGCGACTGGTTTCAGATGTCCGCCTGCCTGCTCTTGAAGGCTGTCGCTCAAGTTTACGTTTTAGTCTAAACACAGGCTGGTCATTATAAGCTATAAATGATACCCTATACACCAGGCTTTTGGCTCTTGATTTAGAGTTGGTACATACAGCTAATTTTGTACTAATGGTAGGTTTTAATCCCAGGCT